>CAZDSN010000572.1:0-3245 GCA_964507675.1 uncultured Ardenticatenaceae bacterium
GGGACCCGTGTTAGGCGGCTACCTGGCGGCGCTGCTGATGGCTGGCGCTTATGCGGCTATTGGTCTGTTTGTCTCTTCCCGAACGGATAACCAGATTGTGGCCCTGATTGTCACCGTGCTGCTAGGCGGTCTGTTTTACGTGGTGGGCACGCGCGGCGTCACGAACTTTTTTGGCGGCGGCATCAGCCAGATTTTGTGGGCGGTGGGCACGGGCAGCCGCTTTGAAAGTATTGAACGGGGCGTGATTGACCTGCGCGATCTGGTTTACTATCTGTCGCTGACGGGTCTGTTCCTGACATTCAATACCGTTTCCCTGGACGCGGTGCGCTGGAGCCAGCAGCAGCGCGGCTACCGCCGCCGCGTCTGGTTGACGGCTGGCTTGCTTGGCCTGAATCTGATTTTGCTCAACGTCTGGCTGTTCCCGCTGCAAGGGCTGCGCCTGGACCTGACGGCGCAGCGGGAGTACAGCCTGTCGCCAACGACGAAGGAGTTAATTGCCGCGGTGCAGGAGCCGCTGCTGATTCGCGCCTATATCAGCGACAAAACGCACCCGCTGTTGGCGCCGCTGACGCCGCGGATTGAGGATATGCTGCGCGAGTATGAAATTGCCGGCAGCGGCCGCCTGCAAGCCGAAGTCGTAGACCCCCTGCAAGACCCCGAAGTCGAAGCCGAAGCCAACCAGGTGTACGGCATTCGCCCTACGCCGTTCCAGGTGTCGGATCGCTACGAGGCGTCGGTCATTAACTCCTACTTTGACATTCTCATCCGCTACGGCGACCAGAACGTCGTCCTCAACTTCCAAGACCTGGTGGAAGCGCAGGCGCAGCCGGACGGCACGGTAGACGTCAGCCTGCGTAACCTGGAATATGATTTGACTAGCGGCATCAAGAAAGTCGTCTACGGCTTCCAGAGCATTGACGCCGTGCTGGCGGCGCTGGCCGAACCGGTGCGGTTGACCTTGTATGTGACGCCGGATACATTGCCGGCATCCCTGGCTACCACCCAGGAATCCATCGTCAAAGTCGCCAGCGAAATCCAGGACACCGCTAACGGCAAATTCCTCTTCCAGGTCGTCAACCCCGACGACCCCAACAGCCCGGTCACCCGCCAGACGCTGCAAGAGACCTACGGCTTGCAGCCCATCCCCGTCTCCTTCTTCGCCAGCGACAGCTTTTACCAACACCTGGTGCTGGAAAATGGCGACCAGGTGCAAATCATCGCCCCCAGCAGCGACGCTACCGAAGCCGACGTGCGCATTGCCATCGAATCCGCCCTGAAACAAACCTCCAGCGGTTTCCTGAAAGTGATTGGCTTGTGGACCCCGCCAGACACGCCCATCAGCGACCCCATATTGGGCAACACCCTGCAGCCTATTGCCAGCTACGACCTGCTGCAGCAGCAGTTAAGCCAATCCTACACCGTGCGCGACGTAGACCTCTCCACCGGACAGGTACCCGGCGATATAGATGTGCTGCTGCTCATGTCTCCGCAAGGCTTTGACGATAAAGCCCTGTTTGCCGTAGACCAATACCTGATGCGCGGCGGTTCAGTCGTGGTGGTTACTGGCAGCCACAGTGTCCTGTTCGACCAGTTCGGGCAGCAGTTAGCCCTCAACCCCATTGCCCAGGGCGTGCAAGAATTGCTCGCCAGCTATGGCGTCAATGTTTCCAACTCCCTGCTGCTGGACGCCCAAAACGCCCCCTTCCCTGTCAGCGTCGTGCGCGATGTGGGCGGCATTCAGGTGCAAGAAATTCAAGCCATTGACTACCCGTTCTTTGTGGACGTGCGCGCCGACGGTCTCAACAGCGACAGCCCCATTGCCGCCAATTTGCCGGCGCTCACCCTCAGTTGGGCTTCGCCTGTGGAGCTAGACGAGACCCTGAACGCTAACCGCCAGACAGCCGTGCTGGCTCAATCCAGCGCCAATGCCTGGCTGACCACCGACACCAACATCCAGCCCGATTTTGCGCTCTATCCGCAGACAGGTTTCCCCACCAGCGGCGAACCGCAGTCCTACCCCCTGGCGGTCTCTGTGCAGGGCGTCTTCCAGAGCTACTTCAGCGATAAACCTTCCCCTTTCCAGCCCACTGCGGAAAGCGTCGAGGGGGCTGAACCGACCCCTACCCCTGCCAGTCCGCAGCCTTTGGGAACCGTTACCCTCTCCCCTGAATCATCCCGCCTGGTGGTCATTGGCAGCCCCTCCTTCGTGGACGATTTCCTGCTCAACCTGTCCGCCAGCCTCAGCGGCGAACGCTACCTGAACAGCCTGCAGTTCCTGCAAAACAGCGTGGACTGGTCTGCCGAAGACCTGGACCTGCTTTCCATCCGCTCCCGCGGCACGTCCACCCGCCTGCTCGATCCGCTCACCGAACCGCAGCAATCCACCTGGGAAGTTGCCAACTACATGGTGGCCCTGGTAGCCCTGATCGCCATCTACTACGGCTGGCGCGTGCGCAGCCGCCGCGAACAACCCATCATCCTGACGCCCCCCGCAGCGATGGAAGGGTAGGTCGGATTGGCAATCCGCCCATTTCAGGACGGATGAAAACGGAGCGCCGGCTTCCAGCCAGCTCTTGCCAGCAAGGATGCTGGCGCTCCGTTTTTTCTCCGCGCTCGCCGCATTCTGCATAAGCGGATTGCCGCGTGAGATTGTTTTCAGAGGAATGAAGATTTTTTGACACGAATTCCACGAATGACAGGAAATTTTTTCTCCGCGCCCTCCGCGCCTCCGCGTGAGATTGTTTTCAGAGGAGATTAAGCCATGACCAAAATACAGAAAATCCTTGCTGGTTTATTAGCGCTGCAACTGCTGGCTGCCGTCATTGTCTTCTGGCCCCGCAACGTGGCTGGCGCGGAGGATGTCGTCTTCTTTGAAGGCGCTGCCGCCGCCGACATCGTCCGCCTGGCTATTACCGACGACACGGGCGCGCAGGTTGAACTGGCGCGCCAGGGCGATGGTTGGGTACTCGCCAGCGGCGGCGACTACCCGGTCAAAAGCGACGTACTCAACCCCATACTGGATAAAATCGTGGCTCTGGAATCCAACCGCCTGGTAGCTCGCACCGCCGCCAGCCAGCGGCAGTTACAGGTGTCGCCCGACGACTTCCTGCGCCAGGTGACTGTCACCTTCCAGGACGATCGCAGCCAGACCTTCTATCTTGGCTCCGCCACCAACCTGCGCGCCACCAACTTCCGGCTGGATGGCGAGAATAATACCTACCTGGTGGCCGACTTGAATGTCTTTG
>CAZDSN010000573.1:0-3241 GCA_964507675.1 uncultured Ardenticatenaceae bacterium
CGGGTTCCCCATTCCAGCGGATTTCGCCCGTTTGCGCCGGCAGCAGCCCCAACACCGCTTTCAACAGCGTCGTTTTGCCGCTGCCAATGCGCCCCGTAATCACGGTGAACGAACCGCGCGGCACGTCCAGATGAATGTGGCGCACGCCGTTTTCGGAATCGGGATAGATGTAGGTCAGGTCGCGGACGGTGAGCGACTGCAGGCGATGCTGCGGCTCGTGGGGCGTGTGCGGCAGTTCCGGCAGGCGCCCATCCATGTAAATGGGGTGGTGGGCCACCACTGCGCCCGGCGGCAGCCCTTGCATCATGGCATCCAGCCGCCCGGTGGAGACGCCCACCTGTTTATAGCGGGTGATGACGGAGCCAGCCACGCGCATCACCTGGGTCATGGGCCAGATGTAGGCGGCGAACAGGGCAAAATCACCCACGGTGAAAGTGCCGGCAGCCATCGCCTGCGCCGCCAGCAGTAAGATCAGCCCCATACCCACATCCACGGTGCCATTGCTCATCGCTTCCACCGTTCGTTCTAACACCTGGTCCTTGACCATCGCCTGGCGGCGGGCGTCGTTAAGCTGGCGGAAATGGGCGATGATGCGTTCTTCGGCGTCGGCGACTTTGATCGCCTGGGTGGCGTTAAAGATGTCGGCAATGATGCCCGTGACGCGGCTGGTGGCTTCGCGGCTGGCGGTGCGGTACAGGCGGGCTTTTTCCGCCAGCCGCCGCGAGATGGCAATGACCACCACCAACGGCAGAAAAGTACCCAAAGTGACCCACGGGTTGATGCTCAACATCACCGCCAGGGCAATCAGGGCGGAGACGCCGAAGCCGATCACATCGTCAATGACCACGATGGCTTGCAGCATCAGTTCGGGATCGTCGCGTAGGGTGCTCATGACCTCGCCGCTGGACAGGCGGCGACCATCTTTTTGACGGGGGAGGGGGGCGGCTGCCGGCATGTCCAGCACCCGCGCAAACATATTCCGGATCAGCAGGGCCATGCCGTGGAACTCAAAATTAATGAATGCCAACGCCGCCGCCGCCAGCGCCGCCGCAGCTACCAGCGCATACCCGAACTGCGCCGCCACCACCTGCCCCAGCGTCAGCGCCAGGCCCGGATCGCCCGTCAGGTTGTTGAAATAGGCGCGCAAAATCAACCCCAACGCCGTCCCCGCTGCCGCGTGCAGCGTAAAGGTGATGACGTCCGTGACGTAATACCGGGGGCGAAACTTGATAAGCTGCCAGAAATATTGATACGGTTTCATGCCTTTCCCATTAACCATTCACAGTTCAACAATTCACCCATTCATTATTTTCTTCGCCTCAAGCCATTGCTTCTTCCATGCCCGTTTGCAGCAGTTGAAAAAAGCGGGAGGACGAGTCTGCCGCCAGGCGCGCCCGCGCGCCGTGTTCAACCACCCGGCCCTGATCCAGGATCATAATCTCATCCGCTCGCTGCACCGTGCCCAGGCGGTGGGCCACAATGATGGCTGTGCGCCCGGCCAGCAGCCGGCTCATGGCCCGTTCCACCAACTGCTCCGTGGCCGGGTCCAGGCGGGAAGAGGCTTCATCCAACACCACCAGCCTCGGATCCGCCAGAAACACGCGCGCAAAAGCCAGCAACTGCGCCTGCCCTGCGGACAGGCTGCTGCTGCCCGCCAGCGGCGTGTCCAGTCCAGCCGGCAGCGCAGCCAGCCAGTCGCTCAAGCCGACTTCCTGCACCACCTGCGCAATTTGGGCGTCGGGCACAGTGGGGTCAAACAGGGTCAGATTGTCGCGCACGCTGGCGTGGAATAACTCCACGTCCTGCGTCACCATGCCAATCCGCTGCCGCAGTTCCCGCTGCGCGGCGGCGCGAATGTCCACGTCGTTCAGGGCGATGACGCCGCCGCTGGGGTCGTAAAAGCGGAATAGCAGCCTGGTCAGCGTGGATTTGCCGCTGCCTGTGCGCCCCAACAGCCCCAGCACCTGCCCCGGTTCCAGCCGGAAGGTGACGTCCGCCAGCGCATGTTGCTCAGGCGCGTCAGCGTAGTGAAAGCTGACGTCGGTAAAAGAGACGGCCAGCGCCCCGCTGCCAAAGTTGGCTCCTGGTCCATCTATAATCGTGGGCTGCTGCGCAAACAGGCTGGCCACGCGGTTCAGGCTGGCTGCCGCCCGCTGCAAATCTTCCACCTGCCGCAGAATTTCCCACAGCGGACCTTTGATCACGTCAATGTAGTAGAAAATGAGGTAGATGCTGCCAATGCTCAAGGCGCTGTCGCGGAACAAGGTGGCTCCCAAGATGTGCGCGGCCACGTAAGCCAGGGTAAACATGGTGATGGGCAGGGTGATCACAAACACATTCAGGCGCATGGCGTGGCGCATACTCAGCCAGCGGGTGCGCGACAGGCGATGCAACTGCTGCAAGATGTAGCCCGTGGCGCCATTGCTGCGGATGTCTTCCGTGCCGTTGAGCCACTCTTCCAAATGTCCAAACAGGTTGGCTTCGCTCTGGCGCAGCGCTTCCCAGCGGGGCACAATGCGCCGGTTCAGGTGGCGCAGATAGAGCGCGCCCAGCAGGCTGACCAGGGTGATGACCAGCCCCACGCCCCAATTGAGCGTCCACAACAGCGCCAGCACGCCCAACAGCAGCAGCAGGTTGCTGGTCAGGCGGATGACCAGACGGGAAAAAAAGTTAGCCAGTTTGTTGACGTCTCCGTCCACCCGTTCGATCAGTTCCCCTGGCTTATGCACCTTGTGGAAGCTCATGTCCAGCCGCAGGCAGTGCAGAGCCAGGTCGGCGCGCAGGGCGTTGGTGGCGGTCCAGGCCACGTTTTCGCCGACGTAGGTGGCGATGATGTTGACGATCTGGCGGGCGATGGCCACGATCATGAAAATGGCTCCCGCACCCAACAGCCGGTTCAAGCCGCCGCCTGTTTGCGCCGTGTCAATGAAGGCGCGCACCAACTGCGGGTTGGCTAACTGCAAGCCAATGCCGCCCAGCAGCAGCAGGGCCAGCAGCGCCACCTGCCCTCGCTGCGGATGCAGGTAGGTGGCCAACAGCCGGCTATATGTCTGTCGTTCGCTTTTCACTCGTTTGCCGTTCCTTTTTAATCACAGATTGTGCAGATTGGGCAGATTGACAGGTAGTCCGCCGTAGAACGATTTTCGAAAATCGTTCTGCTTCCACGCCTGTGTCATTCCGAGGTCTTCCGAGGAATCCCCACGCAATCGTGTCATTCCGAGGTCCTCCGAGGAATCCCAAC
>CAZDSN010000574.1:0-3235 GCA_964507675.1 uncultured Ardenticatenaceae bacterium
CATCCGCGTCTGGGGGGGCCGTACCCTCAGCAGCAACGGCGCCTGGCGCTACATTAACGTGCGCCGCCTGTTCAATATGGTTGGCTCCTCGCTCGATCGCGGCTTGCAGTGGGTCGTGTTTGAACCCAACGACACCGCCCTCTGGGCTAAAGTCCGCCGTGACATCACCTCTTATTTGCGTGTAGTCTGGCGCAGCGGCGCGTTGTTTGGCACAACACCCGAACAGGCATTTTACGTCAAATGCGACGAGGAACTCAATCCCACCGAAATTCGTGACCTGGGCCAGTTAATCATCGAAGTGGGTCTGGCCCCCGTCAAACCGGCTGAATTTGTCATCTTGCGCATCAGCCAGTGGGCGGGCGCAAACGCCGAAGCATAAATACGAGGCATGAAGCTCAACCTTCATACCTCATACTTCATCATTTGTAGGAGAGAGCATAATGGCAGAACGTGAAGACCCATTGGTTGGCTTTCATTGGGCGCTGGATGTGCAAAACGGCAAAATCACCGGCTACTTTACCGAATGCTCTGGCATCGGTTCCGAACATGACATCATCGAACACAAAGTCGTCACCGAAACGGGGCAGGAAGTGGTGATGAAGATTCCGGGGCGTTTGAAGTGGGAGAACGTGGTGCTGAAGCGGGGCATTACCAGCAACATGGACATCTGGAACTGGCGCAAGCAGGTGGAAGATGGGGACGTGGACGGCGCCCGCTGCGACGGTTCCATCATCATGTATGACCAGGGCTTAAACGAAGTGGCCCGTTGGAACTTTGAGCGCGCCTGGCCCGTCAAGGTCAGCGGTCCGCAGCCCAAATCGGACAGCAACGAAATTAGCGTGGAAGAGCTGCACATCACGCACGAATACGTCACCCGCGTGAACTAAAGGAGACGGATAAGCAGACGTTGTTTGCTTATCCAACTGCTCTATGCAAACTACCTTTGAGTTCATCCTGCCGCGCGGTCTCGTGGATGAGGCGGGGCAGGTACACCGTCAGGGTTGGATGCGGCTGGCGACGGCGCTGGACGAAATAGAGCCGCTGCATGACCCGCGTGTGCAAATGAATGAGGCGTATTTGCCTGTACTGTTGCTGGCGCGAGTGGTGCTGCGGTTGGGCGACCTGCCGGCAATCACGCCGCAGGTCATCGAGCGTTTGTTTGCTGCCGACCTGGCTTACTTGCAGGAACTTTATCTGCGTTTGAACAGCCCGACCCCTATCGTAGTGGGGGCTGTGTGCCCCCAATGCCATACGCAGTTTCAGTTACAGGTGGCGCCCCTGGCGCAATAAGAAATGGCTGACGCCGTCCCGCCCCCCGATACCAGCAAAATCACGCCCGAACTGGTGCGCCAGGTAGCCGCGCGTGTTTACGCCCTTTGGCTGCGGGATTTGCAGATCGAACAGGAGCGGCGGCGCTGGCGGCAGCCGTCGCACCGGGTGACGAGCAGGCGCAAGCATGGATGAACAGGTGCGAGACAGTATCAATCAGGCTTTCCGCTTCGTGGTGCAAATTGACGGCATCAATCAAGGCGCGTTTACGGAGTGTACGCTGCCGGCAATTGAGTGGGAAATCCAGGAAGTGAAGGTCGGCGGCTTGAACACCACCGTGCCCCAACTGCCTGGCCGCCGCAAAGCGGCCAAACTCACCCTCAAGAACGGCATTGGCAGCGGCGAACTGCTGCAATGGTGCCTGGAAACGATGAGCGAAACCTTTACCCGCCGCGCTATTACGGTCAAGCTGTACAACGTCAAGCACGAGCCTTTATTGAGCTGGCACATCGCCGACGCTTATCCTGTCAAATGGATGGCCCCCCAGTTCAAGACCGATGCCAACACCGTAGCAATTCAGACGTTAGAGCTGGCTTGCGGCGAAATCAGTGTAGAGGAAGGGTAACGTGGAGATTCGGCGGCGCAGCCCCCTGTGGCGACACGTGCAAAGGCATTTAACGATGCCTGTGCTGCTGCGCGCCCTGGAGTCGCAACCACAGCCCCCGCCACTGGCGGCTGTCGTGACCGGGCGGCTGCTGCCTGAGCTTTCCCCCGATCTGCCCCTGGGTACAATCCTGGATCAGGCTGCGCCGCCTGCGCTTTCAGACTGGTCTGCTCCCGCCGCCGCGCTGCCGGCGTGGGCGTCAGCAGTAGAGACGCCCGCCGCCGCGCCCGCGCCGTCCACACCACGGGGCGTTGCGCCGCCGCCTGTCGTACAACGAGCCTTCACGCCACAATCCGTTGCGCCGCAATCAGTTGCCCCACAACCGGTTGCGCCGCAGCCGGCCACCATCGTCCAGAAAGCAGATGACGCCAACTGGCAGCGGCTGCAAACGATCATGCGCCAGCACGAAGCGCGCAAACGACAGGAAGAGTTGGGCGCGACAGGTGCAGCCCCGCCGGCGCCAATTGACCAGCCTGTCGCGCCGCTCCCTCTTGAGGCCGCGCCTCTGCCCCTACCTGCGCCTGCGGACGAGATGCCGCCTGTCGCTCCGCCCACGGCCGCCGCGCCCGTTGTGACCGAGCCGCCGCCGCTTTCACGGGTGGATCAGGCTTTGCGGCGAGTGCAGCGCTTTCTAGGGCGTGAACCGGTCCTGCCGCCGCCTCAAGTACCGCGGCAGCCGCCTGACCCAGGCAGCGCGGGCGCGACCCATGTGGGCGGCGGCATGACGGTGGCGGGGGATTTTAAGGGCAGCAGCGTCACAGTGACCGGCGATTTACAGGTGGGCGGCTCGCTCAGCAGCGCCGCCACGCTGGATGTTGCCGGCAGCGTCAGCGCTGGCGGTTCTGTCGCCTCCGCCGCCGCCACGAATGTGGGCGGCAATGTAGAAGCGGGTGGGGCGGCGAAGTTAAGCGGGACGACGACAGTGGGGGGGGCGGTCAATGCCGGCAGTAACGTCACTGCTGCCGGCATAACTGCCGTTGGCGGCAGCGTGCAGGCAGGCGGCGCGGCGGCGTTGAGCGGCGCCAGCGTCGTAGGCGGCGACGTGCAAGCAGGCGCAGCCATTGCCGCCAGCGGCTCCGTCGTGGCTGGCGGCGATCTGCTCGCGGGCGGCGCGGCGATCACCCGCGGCGCGGTCACTTCTATTGGCGGGAACGTGGAAACAGCGAGTTTTGCCGCCGGCGGCGCGGCGGACATTGCCGGCAGCGTCAGCGGCACAGCCCTGAGCTTTGGCGGCGGGGCTACGGCGGTGGCTGGCGACCTCCAATCCGGCGGCAGCCTGACGACCAGCGGGGCGATGACGGT
>CAZDSN010000575.1:0-1087 GCA_964507675.1 uncultured Ardenticatenaceae bacterium
GACGCCCCATTAACCATTCACAAATTCACAAATTCACCCATTAATTATTTACTTGCCTTGCCATGCCGCCTTACGCTTATTGACAAAGGCGTCCATGCCTTCTTTCTGGTCTTCGGTGGCGAAGAGCATGTAAAAGAGGCGGCGTTCGTAAGCCAGGCCGGTTTGCAAGGTGGTCTCAAAGGCGGCGTTGACGGCTTCTTTGCCCAGGCGCAGGGCCACGGGGGCGCGGGCGGCGATTTGGGCGGCGAATTTGATGGCTTCTTCCAGGTAGGTTTCGGCGGGCACAATTTTGTTGGCCAAGCCACAGCGCACGGCTTCTTCAGCGCTGAGGAAGCGCCCGTTGAGGACGATTTCCATAGCCAGGGCTTTGCCCACGGCGCGCGTCATGCGCTGTGTGCCGCCGGCGCCGGGGATGACGCCAATGTTGATTTCTGGCTGGCCGAATTGGGCTGTTTCGCTGGCAACGATCATGTCGCAAGCCATGGCCAGTTCGCAGCCGCCGCCCAGGGCGAAGCCGGAGACGGCAGCCACCACAGGCTTGCCAATGCGGCGCAGGCGGTCCCAGTAGTCAATGAACGGGTTGTCCAGCATGGTGACGGGGGTGGCGGCGGCCATTTCTTTGATGTCCGCGCCGGCGGCGAAGGCGCGTTGGTTGCCGGTCAGGATAATGCAGCCGATAGCGGCGTCCCGATCAAAGGCCTCGGCAGCAGCCATCACTTCGGCCATCATCTGGCGATTGAGGGCGTTGAGGTCTTTGGGGCGGTTAAACTGGATGACGGCGACGCGGTCGTGGGTTTGGGTGAGAATGAGGTCGTAGGTCATGGGAATTTCCTTGAGGGGTAGAGGGAATAATTAATTGGTGAATTTGTGAATGGGTGAATGGTTAATGAGGGCGGACAGGGGGACGGCGGTGGGAGAGGCCAGATGGGATTGGAGCTGGGCGGCGGTTTGGGGCAGGTGGGGCAGGTTGAACTGGCGCTTGCTGCTGATGATGTATGCCTGGCTGTCGCCCTGACCCAACGCTTCCCCCAGAAAGGCGGCGACGGCGGCGTGCAGCAGGGTGGCCTGGTCGGTCTGGCTCAGGGGG
>CAZDSN010000575.1:1187-3228 GCA_964507675.1 uncultured Ardenticatenaceae bacterium
AAAGGCGGCGACGGCGGCGTGCAGCAGGGTGGCCTGGTCGGTCTGGCTCAGGGGGTCCAAGGTGGGGTGAAGGAGGTGGGCGCACAGGTAATAACACGTTTCTGCCAACACCCAATCGGCGCCCTCGCGGTAAGGCCAGGGGTAGGATTCGCCCACGGCTTTGGGCGGCGGCAGGATGAAGGCCAGCGACCCTGGCGCAACCACCAGCAGTGGCTGCAAGGCGGGATAAGTCAGGTTGGGGGTGAGGCAGATATCGTCGAGCAGCGGTTGATTATTCAGGCGAGCCAGAAAGGTTGGTAGCGGGCTGCGCTGCCAGATGTGGCGTAAATCGCGCCGGGCTTCTTCCCAGGAGGCTGCCTGCTCCGCCCAAAAGAAGGCGGCAATGGCCGTGTCCACGTAGAAATCAGCCAGAGCTTCCAACCATTCGGCGGCGGCCAAGGAAACGGGCAGCGGCCCGGTAGGGGTAAAGGTGGGCCACTGGCTGTTCAGAGCCGCAGCAAACAAATCGGCGACAGGTGCGCCCACCTGTAAGGCGGCGTTGGCAATCTGAATGGCCGCATGATGGCCGTGATCGGCGAGGAAGTGGCGGGTCAGTTTTGCCTGGGGATGCACGGCGTGGGAGGTTTGCGCCTGTTCTATTTGGGGCCAATGGCTGACAGCCAGGACTGCGCCCACCAGGCGGACGCGGTTGTCCAGTTCGACGATGAGTTCAGACACGATAATCTTCCTTGCGTTTGGGCCAGAGCCGCCAGATAAGAATGACGAAGAGCAGGCTGCTGACCAGGTAGAATTGCCCATATTGGGCGGGATTGGCAGGGACGCGGGGGGTGAGGATGTGCCAGGTGGTGAAGGTTTGCAGCGCCTGGATGAGGACGATGCCCAGGAGACTGCCGGCACGCAGCCGGATCAGCCCATAGAGAAAACCCCACAGGATAAAAAACAGGATGGCGACGGCGCTGGAAACGACGGCCTCGCCAAAAATGAGCCAGCCGCAGAGGCCAAAGACAACGCCCGCGGCCAGAACGCCTGTCAGCGGGCCGCGCCAATCCACGACGCTGCGGAACAGCAGGCCAAAGGTCCAAAGCTGCACGCAGAAGCTTTCAAAGAGGAGCAGGTAGAAGAAGGTTCGCCCGGCGCCGGCGTTGGTGATGCCGGCGCTGGCAATCAGAACAAAGCGGGCGACCAGGACGACGAGCCAGACGAGGGTGGCGAAGCCAATGCCGGCATACAACGGTCGCTTCCCCCGCAGTCCCATGCCGGGCAGCCCATACCAGAACAGCCCCAGCAGCCAGCTTATCAGGCCAATGCTGCTTAATATGAGGGCGCTGCGGGAACGCGGGTCAGCCCCTACCTGGGGACCTCCGCCCGCCAGTTCGTTGACCAACCAGGCGCTGCCAATGGGCAACAGGAGGGAGAGCAAGACACGAATGGGCGCTGGCAAAGTGGGTTTTTTGGTGGCTTTCATGCCCAGATTCTAACACTGAAAGGACATAAGTGTAAGGCGGAAAAGGGGGAGTTGGCCGGAAAAGGCGAAACGAGGCGGCGGCTTCCTTCTCATGTCGTATTCATAGATTTATTGGCGCAGTTGACAGGTGGCTGATTCTTTTTATAATCTCCACTCTTTTGCCTGGGCGCATGGGACTGTCCAGGTGTGTGGCGACAGCCTAAACAATTCGTTTACACAGACAAACTGGCCGTTTGTCCTACACGAGGAAATACCATGTTACAAAAGCGATTTTTCAAGACTAAAGATGAATGTGAAGTAACTTTCGAGTTCACCCACGAAGATGCCAATGAAATGGCTCTGGTGTGCGAGCAAAATGGTTGGGAACCGATTCCCATGCAGGCAGGCAAGGCTGGCGCCTTCCGCGCCAAAGTGCGGCTGCCCAAGGGAAGTGAATTTCAGTTTCGTTATCTGATTGATGGCGCGGTGTGGGCCAATGACGATGCTGCTGATGCGTATCGCGTGAATGAACACGGCAGTAGCAACAGCGTAGTTTTTACGTATAACTAGGGAGGCCAGAAACTAGGTTTCTCTTAG
>CAZDSN010000576.1:0-3228 GCA_964507675.1 uncultured Ardenticatenaceae bacterium
GGCAATAGCAGTGGCTAATGCCGGCAGTTTCAACTCACGCAGCAAACCAAACGTCTGCCGGTACCAGGCGCGCACGCCCGACCACTGTCCCACAAAATGCCCCCAGAAGTAACGAGCCATCCAGCCTAACCGGATCTGGTCAATATCCCGCCCCAGCAGTTCCTCGCGGTTAAACAGGTGGATGCCCATGCGCAGCAGGATAATGGCAGTCACCGACAGCCCCAAAATTACCCACCACAACCCGGTGTAGTTGGCAAAAAAGAGGGCCACGGCCTCCGTCTGAATCAACAGGGCCATGGGGACAATGATAAAACTGGCCAGCAAGTTGGAGGCGCGCACACTGGTGGTCTGGCTGGAAATGACCACCGCCCCGGACACCATCACCACCCCCTGTACCGTCGTGATCAAAATCGTCTGGATCAGCAGCGTGGGCGACGCATACCAATGCACCGTCACGGCTAACCCAACCAGGTAAACGGCAATGCCTAAGTAACTGGCTACCAGCGGCGGGACAACGGCAGCCAGCATCTTGCCAACATAAAGCTGCATATTGGTCAGGGGCGTGGCCAGCAGCGGCTCCAGGCTCTTGCGCTCTTTCTCGCCTACGAACGTTTCCAGGGCGATAACGAGCGAAAAGGACATGGGGAAGAAACCAACGACCAGCAGCAAGAACGGGATCAACCGCTCAGCGATCAGATCGGCGCCGAACTGTCCCACGAAACCCAACAGGCGTCCGGCGGTGAAGTTCATCAAGCCAGGAAAGAAGAGGGTGAGCAGCACGATGGGGATAATGATGCGCCAGTCACGGAATGAATCGCGCACTTCGCGGCGGGTAACAATCAGGGCCATGCGTAAATCATGACGTGTAAAAACAGGCCGGCGGCTGGCAGTGGGCAAGGATTGAAGGCGGTCAATAGCGGTCATGTACTGCTCCTTCGTAAAGACGTTGCAACGCTACGTCTCTAACTCCGTGGGGCGGGTTGGTAACCCGCCCATCCTCCGAAAATAGATTCACGCGGAGACGCGAAGGGCGCGGAACAAAATTTGCGCCGTTCGGGAAAATCGGGACGAAGTTTTCACACATCAGCGACCACGCGCAGGTAGACTTCTTCCAGGCTTTGGGTGACTTCGGTTAAGGAGACGACGCCCAGACCGAGTTCAGTTAGTCGCTGCACCAGGCGAGGGTTAGCTTGCTGCGGCTCATCGGTGCGGAAACGGAGAATATTGCCGCTAACGTTTTCGATAGTTACCAGGTCAGTTAATGCCGGCAACTGCCCATTGGAAGAACGGTTAAGCGTGACTTCCATGACGGGTTTGCCCAGAAGCTGCCGCTTCAACTGCGGAATAGCGCCGCAGGCCACGATTTGCCCCTGGCGAATAATAGCCATCTTGTCGGCCAGGGCTTCCGCTTCGGCCAGGTTGTGCGTGCACAAGATAATGGCGCGGCGATCCTGGCGCAGTTCGTTAATGGCGTCCCGCACCAGTTTGGCGCTGTGCGGGTCCATGGCCGAGGTTGGCTCGTCTAGCAGCAGCACAGCGGGATCGTGCAACATGGCGCGGATGATGCTTACCTTCTGGCGCATCCCTTTCGAGTATTCACCCAGGCGGCGGTGGGCGGTGTCCGGCATAGCAAACCGGTCAAACAAACGCAGGCTGCGTTGTTTGCTGTCGGCGTCGGACAGGCCATAGAGACGTCCATAAAAGATCAAGTACTCCAGACCACTCATGCGGGTGTAAAGGCCAGGCTGCTCGGTGAGCATCCCAATGCTGCGGCGTACCTCATCGGCCTGGGAAACGACGTCGTATCCATTGATGCGCGCCCGGCCGCTGGTAGGTTTGAGAATGGCGCTGAGCATACGGACCGTAGTGGTTTTGCCGGCGCCATTTGGCCCCAATAAAGCCAGCAGTTCCCCCTTGCGCACCGTCAAGGAAAGGTCTTGGACGGCTGTAAAGGCGTCAAATTGTTTGGTTAAATTTTCGGCTTCAATCATAGCGGCATGAAACTACCTTCGCCCCGATCAGGGCGATAAAGGTTTCCAGGATGCCTGGACATGAAGTAAATAGACATCGAATGTAAAACTGCCTGAGGGCGTCACAAGCTGTTTGGGTTTCGACAAGTCGCGGGCAAGATACCCGTGCTACCCCAAGACATTATAGGGATCAACACTCCGGCTGGCTGAATTGTGACAGAAAAAAGGGGCAGCGTTCACCCGTTTGTATAGGCCAATTGTCCTGTTCAAGCATCCATAGGGCACGGATAGCGGAGGGGATTCCCCAGGCTATCACCTCCAAAATGGCAACAGAACAGATGATGCTGCCTGAGAACAATTGGGATATGATTACAGCGTCTCCCGTGTATTAGCGTTTTCTGGTATGCGGCGCGTCATTTTAGGAGGGTAGTTTTTATGTTCACCAGCGCTTTGTCTATTTTGATTTTGCTGTCGGGAGGGGGGGCAATTGGGGCAGATTATGCCGGCAAAAAACAACTCCACTATCTGCTCAAACCCCTGACTACCATCCTGATCATTGCCCTGGCCTTATGGGCGGCCCCGTCGCCGGCGTCACTGTACAGCATTGCTATTGTGATTGGCCTGGTCTTTTCTTTGGGCGGCGATATCTTTCTTATGCTGCCAGGGGACCGCTTCCTGGCCGGGTTGATCAGCTTCTTGCTGGCGCACGTGGCGTACATCGTCGCTTTTGTTTCCGCCGAAGGCTTTCACCTGGCACCGGTGGCGCTGGGGCTGCTGCTGTTGTATGGGGTCAGTCTGTTCCAGCAGTTGTGGCCGGGGTTGGGGAGGATGAAAGCGCCGGCATTTGTCTACATGGTGGCGATTCTGGTCATGGCCTGGCAGGCGGGCGGTCTGTGGCAGGCGACCGGTCAATCCAACCACATGCTGGCAGCTATGGGCGCGCTGTTTTTCATTTTGTCCGACTCTATCCTGGCTTACAACCGGTTCCGCCGCCCCTTTGCGGCAGCGCGTCCCATCATCCTGGGCACGTACTACTTTGCCCAATGGCTCATTGCCCTTTCCGTCGCCGCCTAGCAAGCTGAAGTGATAAATCATGTTGGGGGCATGCCTGCCTGCGGCAGACCTGCCCCCTATTTGCTCACTTTCTGCGCATCACCCAGGGCCTAGCAGTTTGTCAAATACGGCATCAATAAATACGGCGTAGCCAGCGTCGTTCAGGTGAACGCAGTCGAGATCATCGTCAGGGAAATATTGACCT
>CAZDSN010000577.1:0-3225 GCA_964507675.1 uncultured Ardenticatenaceae bacterium
ATGTCTACCAGAGTTTGTGTAAACATAGGTTGTTCCAATTTAAGGCGTAAATGGTAGCCGGACCGCTGCATCAACACAAAGCCAGTTTACAAGGACGATCAAGTATACCAGGATTAATGGTATGCACAGTATGGCAAAGTTGGCGGCTAGTTGCAAGCCTTATAAGGATAACTTTTAGCGACAGTGGGGGGGAGTAGAAGTAACGGCAGGGGGTACTGTGGTTGCCGCTAACGACGGGCACGGGCGGCGTCGCGGATGGCTTGCAGGTTGAGGATTTCGGCGACTTCAAATTGGAGCGGGGCGCTGCCGGCAATCGGGCGAATACGAATAAGCGCTGGAAAGTACCCCATGCGCCCGTGTAGTTCGGCAATGAGAATGCTGGCGGCGGGGGCGTAGGCAGGCGGGTTGATGAGGATGGGGAGCGTTTGCCATTGGCGCGAGGTGAGGCCCACGTCATCTACGCGAGCGGCAACCTGGACGGCGAACGGTTGGACGTTGTCAAACTGGCAGGGAACGTCCCGCACTTCGGCAATAGTCCGCCCCGTGATTTGTTCCAGTTCTGCTTGCTGCGCGGGCGTAAGGGGATGGCTGAAGTTGATGAGGATCATAGCGGCGTTGGTTCACAGGCAACGATGCCCATGCCCATGGCTGTTTTGCGCCCCACGCCGCAGAAGGGGGCAAGCTGGCCCAGCGTATGCCAGATACGGCGGTCGGCGTCGCTGCCCCGGCGAGCGCGGAAGGTACTCTGGCCAACAAAGCCGGTGAAGTCGGTGTGGCGGTTGAAGGGGACGACGACGGTGTGGATCTGGTGGGCGGTAATAAAAATGTCCTGGGCGCACCAGTCGAGCCAGGTTTCAGGTAGGTGCAGAATGTCGGGAGCAAAGGCGTTCCAGGTACGCCACAGGCTGCCAAAGACGTTAGCCGGCAAGGGCAGCGGCAAATCGCCGGGTCCTTGTTTGAAGGAGGTGGGGGAAAGGAAGTGGCAGGTGAGGGTGGCTGCCGGCATACTCTCCTGCGCTAACTGGTAAAAGGTGGGTGTTGGCAGAAGCTGGATTTCGCGGACGGTAAACGTCTGGTAGCGGCCCAGGCGAAGCTGCTGTTGGCTCTGGTGGGCCAGGGTCCAGGCGTGGTAGAGAATGCCGGCAGCTTCCTCATGCAAAGCCGTATAGCGCAGCCCTTCCAGATGACCCGCCTGCGTGTAATAGGGCGCCATCGTAAACGGTTTTGGCGCGGCGTGGTCGTGCAGCCAGGCAGCCGTTTGCGGGTTGGCTTGCTGCAAAACGTGGAACAACAAACCATGCAAGCCGCTGGCGGTAACATGCTGCCCCTGAATAGGGGCGCGGTCGGGCTGGAAGGTGATAGAGAACTGGCGCATAATGGGTTTCAGGTAGCTTTATAGGGTAGGGCAAACTGCCGGCAAGGTATACTACCCAGTTCTGGATCTTTGTGAACCAGTTGGGCATCTTCCAGTATGGCGGCGGCGGCAATCCAGGCATCGGCTAAAGAAACGGCGTAGACTGCTTTCAACTCCGCCGCTTTTTCCAATAAGGCGGCATCTTCATGCACCCACTGGATGGGCAACGCGCTGCATTGTGCGTAAGCCAGCCGCCCGGCTGTTTCGCCTTCGTCGCGCCATACGCGATAAAACAACTCCATTAAAGTCATGAAACAGGCCAGGCAAATGGCCTGACCGTTGTGCGCCTGATAGAGCAGGTCAGCTACCTGATTTGCGCCCGTTTCATCATCCCGCAGGGCAAGCAAGGCGGAAGTGTCCAGCAAATAGCGGTTCATTCTCGTGTGCGGTTCATTCCCGCGTGCGGTTCATTCCCGCGCCTTGTCTTGTTGGCGCTCAGCCAGCAGGCGCGCCGTCGCGCCGCCGCGCCCCTGCCCCCGAAAGGCGGCTATGGGATCGGCATGGACGGGGATAATCCGAATGGTATCATCCTCTACAATCCATTCCAGGCGGTCGGCGGGAGAGAGGTTAAACCGCCGCCGGATGGGGGCGGGAATAACGGTTTGCCCTCTGCTGGTAATCGTGCTGCGCATAGGCTAATCTCCTGATGAATTGCTATTTTTGGTAAATAGTAATTCATTTCGGGTAGACTGTCAACAAGTAGATTTCATGGTGTGTTTGCCGCGGCGCTGCCTGTTTGTGGGATAGAGCGTGGGGTTAAGATGCCGGCAAATTCACGATCGGAAAAAAGGTCGTATCAATGCGGATAGGTTCAGGAATAGCGCCGGGGATGACTTGCCCTTGAGCGTCGCGGGGGGCTTTCATGTATTGCAAGTCGGCGTTGTGGGCCAGGCAAGCCAGGGTCATGCCGGCCGTCATCGGCTTTAAGCCGCCTGTCAAATCCGCAATCACCTCCCCAGGCGACAGCCCTGCTGCCGGATCACCGGCCCGTTTCAACGCATTGACAACCACATCATAAGTGGATTTCATCTCATCGGGGTGGACAACATACTCCGGACTGCCATAAGACATACGCACGCGGTCGCCGTACCGCTGCGCCAGCGTGGCTGCCACCGACTGCGACTCCGCCGTAGCGATTAACCAGCACTGTTTTAGCGTTGGCAAATGGTATTCGATAGCGTGCGGGGCGGCGGCTTCGGTGGGCCCAATGAGTAAGATCAATCCCTGGCGCCGTGCCGGTTTATACTCTTCTTCAATAGCCACCTTTCCCACAACCGGGCGGCGGACAGCCGTATACACCAAAATGACCAGCGCCACCGCCACCGCCGCTGCCGCCAGCCAATACCCACCCTGAAACCGCGTCGGATCATTCGCCCAATCATAAGCCGCCTGAAGCCCCAACGTCAAAGCCGCCGTACCGATGATGTACAAAGGAATAGACCGCGTCGGATCAAAAAAAGCCAACCACCGCCTGCGCACGGTTTCCATGACTGCGCTCCTATCTCAATGAGGCCGAATGCCGGCTGTTGTCAACTGCGTTTGAATAAAAGCGCGTTCTGCTTCTGTCAAAGGGGGATCCGGGTCTACCTGATAATCCAGGCGTAAACGAAAGCCCCGCGCCTGGTAGACCGTGGCGAACGCCGCTTGCAAGGGTAAGGGCACTTGTTCATCTGGGGAGATCAGCGGTAAAGGCGTGTCTGGAATGGCGTCCGCCAGACCAAACGACCATATCTTGCTGCGCGGCTGCTCATCAGCCCGGCTGACCAGGATGTGATAAGGTTGGGATGGCAAATTAGAGAGCACTCGTTTGC
>CAZDSN010000578.1:0-3222 GCA_964507675.1 uncultured Ardenticatenaceae bacterium
TGGGACCTGGCGCGGCTGGAAGAGCGGATCATGGATTTGTTGGAAGAGGGTGAGAGTTAGGTTCCTGTGCTTGCTGATTTGCCTTCGCCTGATTTGCTGTGCCGGCAATCCGACTGGCTGGCCCCGGCGCGCGCGCGCCTGCTGCGGCAGATAGGCGTGGCGCACCGGCGGCGGGTGTTGGACCTGGGAGCGGGTTATGGCGCAGCGACGGCGGAACTGGCGCGGCGCAGCGGCGGTCTGGTGGCGGCGCTGGACCGTCAAGAAGCGGCGCTGCGGGCGATGGATGCTCCTTTTGCAGACGCGGCAAGGGTGGCGGGGGATGCGCACTATTTACCGTTCGCGGGGGGCGTATTTGACCTGGTTTTCACGCAGTTGGTCTGGCTGTGGCTGCCTGTGGCGGATGTCCTGCCCGAAGTATGGCGCGTGTTGGCGCCAGGGGGG
The DNA here is from genome assembly GCA_964507675.1 of uncultured Ardenticatenaceae bacterium. Taxonomy (GTDB): domain Bacteria; phylum Chloroflexota; class Anaerolineae; order Promineifilales; family Promineifilaceae; genus JAGVTM01. The sequence goes on from CAZDSN010000578.1 coordinate 442, forward strand.
GTGTTAGTGGCCCTGGAACCCGACTATGGCGGCCTGATTGAGTATCCGCCGGCGGTAGCGGTGGCTGATGTGTGGCGAGCGGCGCTGGCGCGGGCAGGCGGGGACCCGCTGGTGGGGCGCAAGCTGCCTGGACTGCTGGCTGCATGCGGCTTTGACGTGCAGGTTGATTTGTTTGCGACCTTATCGCCGCCGGCTGAGGAACGCTTTGATTTGCTGCGCGGTTTGCCGCTAATTGATGCAGAGCGGCTGGCGGTGGGCGAAGCGGCGGCGGTCAGCGTCCGCCGGCGGGGGGATTGGGAGCAGGTGGTGCACTTGCCGTTTTTCTTGATTACGGCGACGCGCCCGCAGGTCAGGAACCGGTGAGGGCAGGGGCGGGTTGCCAACCCTGATACATTTCCAATGTGAGTTTGCGCTGTGCCCAGGCTGGGGACAGGCGAGAGCGGGTTGCCAACCCGCTCTACAGGACGCAAAAAGGCGCGGAGATTGTCTCCGCGCCTTTTTTTGTGTGGCTGCGACTTACTTTAGGCCGCGATTAGCGGGGCCAGGGCCCAAGAATGACGGTGTCCACTACGTGGATGACGCCATTAGAAGCGTTGATGTTGGGGATGATGACTTTGGCGTCATCGTTGACGTAGATGCTGCCGCTGAAGTATTTCAGGCCGGCTTTTTGTCCATTAGCCATGGTCACGTCGCCTAACAGGGTCAGCGCTTTGTCGGCGTTTACTTCGCTGGCGACGGCATGGTAAAGCAGGATGTCGGTTAGCTCTTCTTTGGTGAAGGCTGAGGCGATGTTGTCCGCATTCAGGCCCAACTTGGCGAAAGCGTCATCGGTGGGGGCGAAGACGGTCCACTCGCCGCTGGAGAGGGCGTCGGCCAGGTCGGCGGCGACGACGGCGGCAACCAGGGTGGTGAAGCGCCCGTCGTTAATGGCGATGTCTACAATGGTGCTGCCGCTGGCGGCGGTTGACACGGCGGCGGAGGAAGCGGCTGGCGCGCTTTCGCTGCGCGGCCAGGGGCCTAGAATGACCGTGTCTACGGCATGGATAACGCCGTTGGCGGCGGTGACGTCGGCAATGATGACTTTGGCGTCATCGTTGACGTAGATGCCGCCGTTGAAATATTTCAAGCCAGCCTTTTGGCCATTAGCCATGACGATGTCGCCCACGGCAGCTTTGGCTTTGCTGGCGCTGACTTCACCGGGCAGGACGTGGTAGAACAGGATGTCGGTTAGTTCGGCTTTTGTGAAAGCGGAGGCGATGTTGTCGGCGTTCAGGCCGAGTTTGGCGAAAGCGTCATCGGTGGGGGCGAAGACGGTCCATTCGCCGCTGGCGAGCGTATCGGCCAGGTCGGCGGCGACGACGGCGGCGACCAGGGTGGTGAATCGGCCATCTTCGACGGCGATTTCCACGATGTTTCGCTGCTCCCGCGCCAACGCAGCCGGGACGGCGACGAGAAGAGCCAGGAACAGCAGCAGGGTAGTTGTGATAGAGCGACGCATTTTACATTTCTCCTTTTCAGTGGTTGGTTTGTGACCGCGCCCTTTTGGTGGAAGGCGCAGTTTGAGAATAGACGAAAGGTTGATTTCCAGGGGGTTGGCAGAGGGGGTATAAATTTCTGGATTCAATGGTATGTCAAGCGACCCTTGTTTTATTCCCTGTTTCTGCTGCCTGCCCAAATTGGTTGTTGTCAGGAATTCTACATGACGTACAGATATTGCACAAGTATTGTCTATATTCTGTTAATATTCTGTTCATGTTTCTGCGAGACAATGGCACAAGGCGCGGCGCTGCCTGGTTGAGGTTTGGGTTCCGGTGAGGGTCACTTTTGCCGGCATGGAAGTTCTGCGCCAGAGTTGGTGACGTTCGTCACTTGCCCGCCTCTGTCGCCCCGCCTATCTTGAAGCGTAGGTTGGATGAAACATCAATGAAAACAATCACAGATTACGCAATTACCCTGAGCAGATGACGCAGATTGATGCTTCATCCGCATCTATTCATGTTCGTTCGCGTCCTATTTGCATAGAATCTGCCCCGGCATCTGCCCCGGCACAGGACGCGCCACAATGGATGAAAGTCGGGCAGGAATGCCCGACCCACGTGTTTTCAAAGGAGAAACACTCATGTCTCGCCGTCTTTTGCTCTGGCTGTTCATTCCCCTTTCTTTGCTTATCTTCTTTAATACAGCGCCCACGCAGACCGCCGCCGCGGATGTGGATGGAATGGCGCTGGTTGCCGTTTCGCTGACTGCGCCTGACGCTCTGGACAGGTTTGCTGGCACGGGCGTGCCGGCATTTGCCCGTTTGCATGGTCTGGCTGGCGGCTATCTGCTGGCAGGCGCAGACGCCGGCGGGCTGCGAACCCTGCAGAAGGCGGGTCTGACCGTTCGCGTCCTCGATCCTGACATGCACGGCGGAGCCTACTACCTGGCTTATGCCATCCCCGGCCGCAGCGCGCCTGACTGGCAGACGTATGGCCGCCTGCTGCTGGATGATGGGCAGCAGGTTTTGCTGCGCGCTGTCGCGGCGGATGCCGCCCGCCTGGCAGAAACGGGCGTGGACCTGCGCGCCCTGACGTTGACGGCCAAGCCGCTATATCCGCTGCCCGCTGTTATTCCCACGGCGGTGGAACCTGACCCCCTTATCCAGCAAATGATGGACCAGGTCACGACCCAGGCCGTTTATGATTACGATGGCGGTCTCAGCGGCGAGTGGCCCGTGACCATTGGCAGCCAACCGTACACCATCCTCACCCGCTATACCACCAGCGGCGAGCCTATCCAGAA
>CAZDSN010000579.1:0-3222 GCA_964507675.1 uncultured Ardenticatenaceae bacterium
CCTCTCTGAAAGCCCCCTTCCCCCTTGAGGGGGAAGGGGGTTGGGGGATGGGGGTCTGTTCCTGGGGTGTCTTCACCCCCGTTTACCGAACTATTTTCTTAAACCTCAATGAGCCTGCCGAAGGAATAGGCTGTGGCTTTGCCATGAGCAGTTCCCCATCTTGTCGAAAGGCAGCCGAGCCGTGAGCTTGCCGCACGGCGCGCCCCACGCATGGAGGACTTCTCACTTCATATTTGAGGCGATATTGGCGGAGTCAGGGCCAATCGTTAACGGCAGATAAATCCGCGAGAAAGTCGGCGTCTCCGCCGAAACCAGCGTGTCCGCCAGCCAGTTCAGATAGCACTCCAGGTTGGTATAGCCAGACACGCCAGTAAATAACAGCGACAGGTCGCCGCCATTATTATCCTGCACGTGCGGGTTCAAGCCATATTCAATTTCCCAGGCGTCTGGCATCCCGTCGGCATCCGTGTCGGCGGGCGGCGCGGGCGGATTGGCGGGGTCGAAGTTCAAATCAAAGGCGTCATTCGCCGCCGGCTGGCTGTACGGAATCGTAAACGTAAGCTCCCCGGCCATGACGGAAGCGATATACCGTTGATCCATCGGATCGCGCGGAAATGCGCCCACCTGTTCAATCATATACGGAATGACCTGATCGGTTGGCGTGTAGCTGATGGGCGGAAAGTCATGCCGGTCAGGCCGGCGCGCGGCGGTACCCAGGTCGGTATTGGGGTTATTGCCCGGCAAGGGGAAATCGTTGCAGCAGTAAGCCAGTTGGTAATCGGCATAGGCGGGATACAGATTCATCTGGTTGCCGGCAAAATACAGCGAATTCCCCGCCACATCCAGAAAATCATGAGCAATCATGCCGTTGCCAAAGTCGTCCCGCGCCGCCAGGAAATTGTTCACCCAGTTCAAATGCACCACGTAATCGCCTAAATCCGGGTTGGCGTCCACGTAGCGCGTATACCAGATGTTAATGCCTGGATCCCACAGCAGGTTGTTGGATAGCTCCAGCCGCAGCGGATGGGCGGCGCAGTCGCTCCACTCAGGCGGGTCGTCGGGATACCCGCTGGCTTCGCACGTAATTTCCGGCAGCCGTCCGCCCAGGCGAAACCACAGGTTATGGTGAATAGAGACGTAATCCTGCGGATGATGCCCTACGGAGTAATTGAGCAGCATCCCCCCATACTGCCAGTGCTCGCCCACCGTCTCCGCAAAAATGGAGTTCTGGACAGTCCCCTGGCTGGCCCAACTGATCTGCGCCGCCTCGTCCACGGCATTGGCAAAAGAACTGTGGTCAATGATAAAGTTCTGAATGCCATCCAGCCGCAGGGCGTCGTCTTGCGCCAGCCCGCCGCCGTCCAGATGCCAGGCCGGGCGCGAACGCAGGTGGCGCACAATCAGGTTGTTGCAGTTGTTCTGCTCAAAATGTCCGTCGCACAACAGCCCGCGCACAATCACGCCGCCCGGCGACGTTTGCCCGGCAATGGTCACGTCGCCATGCACGATATTGGCCGTTGCCGAAATCACGCCGCTTACCTTGAACAAAATCGTGCGCGGGCCGCTCTGCCGCAGCGCCCAATTGAGCGAACCCGGCGTCACCCCCTCAGGATCAGGCGCCAGCGTCGTCACGTACAACACCTGCCCTCCCCGCCCCCCGCTGGCCGTCGCCCCAAACCCCTCCGCCCCCGGAAACGCGGGGACGGCGTTCACCGCCGCCCCCGGCGACGCCAGCGGCGCTGGCGGTTCATTCTCTGGGGAGATTGCCGGCACAACCAGCGTCCCCACCTCCGGCGCCGGTGTAGAAACGGCCAGACATCCCAGAAGAAATACCGGCAGCCACACCCCCATCACCACCAGCGCGCGCCTGGCAACAAGCCAGACCCTCCTGACCAAACGCCTGTCTCCCCCTGCCTGCGCCCAACACCCGCCGGTTTTCTCCCCTGGCGCGGCAGTCAGCCTGCCGTGTGCCGCCGTCTCCGTATACGACCGCCTCTCTCGCTCGTCGAGCAGCACGCCGCTAGGCCGGTCAGAAATTACTGGCGCTTTTCTCATGGGTGGTAAGTGACTGTCCAGAAATAAGTTCCTGGAGTCGAGGCTTCAGCCGGCTGAAGCCTCGACTCCGGAACGGGACGTAATTCTTAGACGATTACTAAGCGGCAACCTTATGGTGCGGCTCATGACGTTACCAGATGGTTCGCGCGTAAAAGTCGCGGATGGTTCTATCTGACGAAACGAGCGGACAACCGGCTAACACGGCGGTTGCCACAATCGTTCTATCCGCCGGATCCCGGTGTTCCCACGCCAGGGCCAGATTCTCCAGCCATACCGCCGTCGTGACTGCTTCTATTGTCACCCGTTCTAGCCGGTTCAGCCGGTCCATGTAAGCAGGTAATGAAAGCGGCAGCGCCAGTTTACCTTGCTTTACCTTTAAGCCAATTTCCCAGACCGAAATGGCGCTGACCACAATTTCGGTCGCTTGCACAATCGCCTCCGCCGCCGGCGCCGATAACTTTGACGGGTCTAACGTCCAATAAATGAGCGCGGCTGTGTCCAGGACGATTTTCATGCCGTCTCCCATTCGTCCAGGGTTGGCATATCCAAATCCTCATGATAAACCACCCGTCCCTGCAAACCGCCAAACAACGCTTCCACGCTTTCGCTCTGTTTGATCGGTTTGATGATTAAGACAGGCGTGTTATTGTCAGTGACAATCAACGCCTCATTGCTGGCTTCCAGTTCGCGGAAAATCTTGAGCATGTTGGCTTTCAGATGGCTTTTAGAGACCGTCTTTTGCATAGCAACCATCCCTTCGTGACTATAGTCATGATAATAGTTACATTATAACAGAAAGGGCAAACCTTGCCCCATCAGATTACAAGAAAGCTGGAAAGGTGGCGCAGTCCCAAACAGCGCAGACTAACTTTGATAGTAACCGTCCCCTCCCCCGGGAATCAACCGCCAGCGTCGCCTTGGACGCGATGCGGCATCAACTGATAGCCCATAGCCCGCATAATAGCGTTAATGCTGTCCAGGCGGGGATTGCCCTTAGCCGACAAAGCTTTCTGTAACCCCTGCCGCGTCATGCCGATCTCTTCAGCCATTTGCGAAATACCCTTCACCCGCGCAATGACGCGCAAAGCGGACAGGAGAGCCGCCGAATCCCCATCTACGGCATAATCGGCAAACGTTTCATGCAAAAACGCTTCAATTTCGTCAGGG
>CAZDSN010000580.1:0-3220 GCA_964507675.1 uncultured Ardenticatenaceae bacterium
AGCAGAATGACAACCAGCAAAGCCCAGCGCAGCCAATACCGTTTCATGGCACAACCACCTCGCCCAGTAACAGGCTGTCCGCGTCCGTAGTTCCTGCGCCCGCGATTATGCGCCAGCGCGCGCCATCCGTGAGGCGGTAGATGCCGGCAATCACCTGGTAGCGCCCGGCAGTCAGGGTTGGCGGCAGTTGAACGCGGTGCTCCTGAATCAGCAGGTCGCCCGGCTGCCAGCCGGCGGCTACCACGCCCAGGCCATCCGCCTGCGCTACCACCTGCCCATCTGCCGCCACCAGATGGAAGAAGATTTGCAGAGGTACAGGTTCCCCCGCCTGCCGCCAGAAGGTTTGCCAGGGCAGGTTACTGCCAGGCGCGGCGGTCACCGCGCGCGGCGCGTCCTGATAAGCCACAATCTGGCTCGCTTCCAACTGGAAGGTAGAGGTTATTGGCGGCGGCAGCAGCGATGCGGGCTGCGCTCGATAGAGGGTGTAGGCGGGCTGCGTGGCGATTTGCGCCAGCGCGCCGGCAAACGCAGGCGGCGGCGGGGCGGTCAGGGCGTAATAGGTAGGAGAAGCGGCAGGCTGCAGCCATGCCTGTGCCGGCAACTGCCAGTGCAGGCGCAGATCGTTGCTGCCCAACAGGGCATGGTCGGCAGGCGCAAGTTCGTCCAACTGCACGCCGCTCAACACCAGGTCTACAGGGGGGGCGGATGCCGGCACTTCATAGACAAAAATGCTGTAACCAATCTTGGCCACTGGCTCTTGCTGGCGGAACCAGGCATACAGGTCGTGGTCGGCGAAATGGACGCCCTGCAAATTGGTAACGCTGATGGCATATATCCCTGGCGCGGGGCCGGCGGGATAGAAAATGCGCGCGTCCGGGTCCATCAGCCGCGGCGGGAAGCTGTCCAGACCACGATAGGCAATCCCATAATACTCCGGGCGGGCTTCGCCGAAGTAGCTGAGATACACCCAGGGCACGTCATTCTCCGCCATCCAGGGGGCCAATCCGGGCAGGTCTTGCCCCCAATCCACGTTGCTGTCCACCAGATAGCGCCAGCCACCATCCGGGCCGCCCGCTAACTCGTTGAAAAAGGAAAGATGGTGTGGATAAACCAGCAGCGTCGCCACTCCCAGCCAGAGCGCCAGTCCAAGAACGACGCGACGGGACAGGGTCCCCAGGCGCGTCAGGGCCACCGCAGTAAACACAGCCAGGAACGGCAGCAGCGGCAGCAGATGACGATAACCCAGGTTGACTTCGCTGGTCAGGGCAATGGCGAAATAGCCCAGCGACGGGATGAGCAGCGCGACCAGGTCGGTGCGGTTGAAGGGGAACAAGCAAGGTCGCACGCGCCGCCAGAGGAACAGTCCCGCTGCCCAGACCAGCAGCAGCAACGTGGGTAGGGGCGTCTTCAATAGAAAGGCGACAGGGAAATAATACCACCAGCCGTTGCCGGCATATTGGCCCATTAAAAAAGCAGGCGTTTCTTTTTGCAGCCGGCCGCCAATGTCCAGAAGTTGCTCCAGGTGGTGCGCCAGCGGCAGGATGCGCCCGGCCAGTTGGGGAAAAGTGGGCAGATTGGCCGGCAGCGGGCTAACCTGAAAACCATATGCCGCCCACAAGGTACAAAAAGCGGTCAGCGGATACACGATAAGAACTTGAGCCAGCATCACTGTGAGAAAATGGCGAGCAGACTGGCGGCGCTGGCCTCGCCACTGCTGCCAGATGCTGGTTAGGATGACCAGGCCGAAAAGAGGCACGAACAGTCCCGCCGTAAACTTGGTGTTCTGCAGCAGGCCAAAGGCCATGCCGGCAACCACGACGCCCCGCCACGTCGGCTGCCGGCAATAAGCCCACAGTGTATACCCGGCCAGGGCTGCCGCCGCTGCCAGTCCCAGATCAGTTGTCGCCAATTGGGTATGGGCCACCAGGTTAGGGTCCAGCGCCATCAGGGCCAGGGACAGCAGTCCGGCCAGCCGCTGCCGGCTGAGATGGGCTGCCCAACGTCCCACCAACGCCGCCAGCAGCATCCCCACCCAGACAGTCGGCAGCCGCCCCAACAGCAGGATGCGGGCCACGTCGTTGCCTGTTTCCCACATAAACAGTTCTGCCGGGCGGTGGAAATTGGTTTGCTGCCAGGAAGGATCGTCAACAGGGAGATGAATGGTATCATCAGCCGCGATGAAAGCGGCGTTAAGCGCATTCAGGCCCAGCGGGTGGCCCACCCGGATGTGGCGATTTTCGCCGCGCAAATAGGCCACCCCGCGCACCAGAAACCCTTGTTCATCAAATGTAGGCGCTTGCTGCCCCAGACTGGCGACAGCCAACCCGTACATGAGCAGCAGTAAAGCGGCTGCCAGCCACGTCACAGGTAAATGAGAACGGCGGGGAGGCGAGGAGGCCATCATCAGGGAGACACGCCTTCTATATCACCCGTTGGCCGGCGCGAATCCAGCCGCCGCCAGCGCCAGCAGCAGCAGTTGGCTCAGCCCCTGGGGCAAGAATTGGGTGTCCAGATATTCGTCCAGGCGGTGGGCGTTGCCAGAGCGGGCCAGACCGATGCACACGGCAGACCAGCCGCGGCTCAAGGGGATGTTGGCGTCCGTGCTGCCGGCATCATAACTGATTTGCCGGCAGCCCACTGCCCGCAGCGCCGCGGTGGCCCACTGCACCAGCGGCGCCTGGCGCGGAATGCCGCCCACCGGACGGTTGCCCACCTGCTGCACCAACACCTCCACCTGGGGCGGATCTCCCAACTGCGCGGCCAGGTGCTGCACCTGGGAGGCCAGCGCCGCCAGCGCCGCCGCGTCTTCCGAGCGCAAGTCCAGCAGCATACTGGCCGATGGGGCAATGGTGTTCACTGATATTCCCCCTTCAATCATGCCAACGTTGAAAGTGGTCTTGGGTTGAGTGGGGACGGGAAGCCGGGTGATGCCGGCAATTAACTCGGCTAACACATGAATGGCGCTGGGGCTGCCAAACGCTCCCCAGGAGTGGCCGCCCGGCGTGTTCACCTCTATGCGAAAACGATTGACGCCAATCGCTTTGTGGAAAACCTGACCATAAAGTCCACCTTCCACGATCAGGTAGCGCGCCGCGCCGTCGAAATGATCAGCCACCGCCCGCATCCCGCGCAAATCCCCCAGCCCCTCCTCGCCCACATTCGCCACAAACCAGATGTCCCGCTGTGGATTCAGGTTAAACTGGCGCAGCGTATTTGACAG
>CAZDSN010000581.1:0-3220 GCA_964507675.1 uncultured Ardenticatenaceae bacterium
GGCAGCGCCGCCGTCAGGGCATCACCAAAGACGCCAGCGTGACCGAAGCTATCAGCGCTGCCAGTTGCGCGATTGCGGAAGAGATTGACGTCAAAGCCATTGTCACCTCAACCTTGTCAGGTTACACAGCGCGGCAAATTGTGCGTCACCGGCCGGTACGTCCCGTTATCGCTGTCACGCCGCTGCCCGCTACCCAGCGCCGCCTGGCGTTGGTGTGGGGCGTGGAATGCAAGCTCATCGAGGACTACTTCCAGGATACGGATGCCATGCTCAGGGCTACCGTAAACGCCGTCAGGCCAATGGGTTTCCAGGAAGGAGATAAGCTGGTGATCACTGCCGGCATTCCTTTTGGCCAGTCCGGGCAAACAAACCTGATCAAAGTACACGAAATCGGACGCGGCGCTCCCCATTAACTGCTGCATATAGGTCATCTTTCCCACCCATCAATTGCCCAGACTGTGTTAGAATCTGGCGACGTTGACGGCTTCTCGCTTTTTATGGCCAGACGTCAACTTGCCAGCATTGACGCCCTGCCACTCAGCACAAGAAACGCGTGGACAACCCCGTGACGGTTGTCCTCAGCATATCACCCATCTTTACAAAGAGTAGTAGCAAGACATGACCACCAAAACAGTCAACGGCGATTTCACCAGCGTATGGCAGCCGCCGCCCATCCGCACTATTGAGGACACCGGTCTGAGCCAGGGCTTCATTGCCGACATGGCCTTGAAAATCATGTACCTCAAAGGGCAGGTAACAGGCTACGCCATTGCCGAACAAATCAGATTGCCCTTTTCGACCGTCGTTGGCCCCGTCATGGATTACCTGAAGCGGGAGCAAATGTGCGAGATCAAAGGTTCGGGTGGTTTGGGGGCCGGCGCCTACCAATATGTTATCACCTCGAAAGGCACAGCCCGCGCCCGCGAGCAAATGGACCGCACCAGCTACGTCGGGGCGGCGCCCGTTCCCTGGGACGAATACATCACGGCCATCCGCCACCAGGGCACAGGCCGCCTGCGCGTCAACCAGCGCATGATGCGCCAGGCGTTATCTCACCTGGTACTGGAAGAACGCATCTTCACCAAGATCGGCCCCGCCGTCAACTCCGGCAAATCTATTTTCCTCTACGGCCCTCCCGGCAATGGCAAGACCACCATTGCCGAAAGCGTAGGGCGCATGGTGTTGGGCAGCGAGATGTATATTCCGTACACCGTGGAAGTAGACGGGCAGATCATCAAGGTTTACGACGAGATTAACCACATCCTGGCTGACGAGCCAGAGGCGGACAACACCGGCGGTCTGACCGGCTTCCGCCCGGACGCCCGCTGGCTGCGCATTAAACGCCCGGTCATCATGGTCGGCGGCGAGCTGACGCTGGCCGGGCTGGAGTTAAGCTACGATCAGACGAATAAGTATTACGAAGCCCCCTTCCAGATGAAGGCCAACGGCGGCATGTTCCTGATTGACGACTTTGGCCGGCAGCAAATCCGTCCGCGCGACTTGCTCAACCGCTGGATCGTGCCCATGGAAAAGAACGTGGACTTTCTGTCGCTGGCCACCGGGCGCAAAATCGAAGTGCCGTTTGAGCTGTTAATCGTCTTCTCCACCAATCTGCCGCCGCGTGACCTGGTAGACGAGGCATTTCTGCGGCGTATTCGCCACAAGATAGAGATCACATCCCCCTCGTTTGACAATTTCCGCGAGATTTTCCGCCGCGTTTGCACGCATCGCCACATTGCTTATGATGAACAGGCGGTGCGGTATTTGCTGCAAGAGTATTACATCAAGAAAAACCGGAAACTGCGTGCCAACCACCCGCGCGATTTGTTGGACCAGATTCTGGACATTGCCAGTTATATGGGGACGGAGCCGCAGTTGACAAAAGAGTTGATGGATCGCGCCGCGGATTCTTATTTCGTTGACTTATAGCGTGGGGCGGGGGATAATGCCGGCATGTCCGACTGGTTCACTCTCCCCTCTCCCCTGATCATCGCCCACCGCGGCGCCAGCGCCGACGCCCCCGAAAATACGCTGGCGGCTTTTGCCCTGGCCCAGGAGCAGGGGGCTGACGGCATCGAACTGGATGTGATGTTGTCCGCTGGTGGCATTCCCGTTGTCATCCACGATGACACCCTGGATCGTACCACGCCGGCGCAAGGCCCCGTTGCCGCCCGCACCGCCGCTGAACTGGCAGACCTGGACGTGCCCACGCTGGACGACGTCTTCCAGGCTTTTGGCCCCAGCCTGCTCTACAACGTGGAACTCAAGCTGTATAGCTGGCGGGATCGCGGCCTGGAAGCTGCCGTGGCCGCCCGCATCGCCGCCTACCACCTGGAGAGCCGCGTCCTCATTTCTTCGTTCCATCCCGCCTGCATTCGCCGCGCCCACCAACATATGACCCGCGCTACCCCGCTGGCGCTGCTGCACCACACCCGCTGGCTGCGCGCCGCGCATCACCTGCTGGCTATTGAAGCCATCCACCCCGACTACAAACTGGTGGACGCCGCTTATATGACCTGGGCCAAAGCTAGAGGCTATCAGGTCAACGTCTGGACCGTAGATAATCCCGCCGCCGCGCAGCGGATGATCGCTCTGGGCGTCCATGCTATCATCACCAACCGTCCGCGCTTTCTGCGCGAGCAATTAGAGACGAAGTAACGATTTCGTCGCTTGTAACGTGTCATCTCAATAGATTGGGGCGAGAGGAGGGCGCATCCTCAGGTGCGCATCTGCGGATGCGCCCTCCTCCACGAAATATTGAAAAGGCACCTTGTATTCAAGAAAAGGCGTGTGCTGTGAAAGTTCAGGTTATTCTCAATCCGTATGCCAACCGTTGGGGGGCGAAAAGCAAGATGGAGCAGGTGAAACAGGCGCTGCAAGCCGCCGGGGTGCAGGCGGAGTTGGTGGTCATCCCAGAACCGGGGGGCGGCATCCGTCTGGCGCGGGAGGCGGCGCTGGCGGGCTACGATGCGGTGATTGCCGCCGGCGGCGACGGTACAGTGAATGAAGTGGTCAATGGGCTGATCCAGGCATCCGGCGATGGGCCGACAATGCCCATGGGGGTGCTGCCGATTGGCACAGGGAATGATTTTAACGACATGGCCGGCCTCCCGCGCGATTTAATGGCGGCGGCGCGGGTGATTGCAGGGGGGAAGACGAAGCAGGTGGATGCCGGCAAGGTGAACGACCGCTACTTCGACAACAACTGCGCCGTGGCCAT
>CAZDSN010000582.1:0-3214 GCA_964507675.1 uncultured Ardenticatenaceae bacterium
AGGCAGCGGGTAAGTGCCCTCCATTTCCAACGGGTTCTGCGTAGCCAGCACAAAAAAAGGCGCAGGCAGCGAATAGGTGTGTTCAGCCACCGTCACCGTTTTTTCCTGCATGGCTTCCAGCAAGGCGGATTGCGTCTTTGGCGTGGCGCGGTTGATTTCATCCGCCAGAACCAGGTTGGCAAAGATAGGCCCTCGCTGGAAACGAAAATCACGCCGCCCGCCGCCCGTTTCTTCCATAATGTCAGTGCCGGTGATGTCCGCAGGCATCAGGTCTGGCGTGAACTGGATACGGCTGAACGCCATGTCTAAGACCTGCCCCAGCGTGCGAATCAACATGGTCTTGCCCAGTCCGGGCACGCCCTCTAACAGCGCGTGCCCATCCGCCAGAATAGCAACCAATACATGGCGCACTACCTCTTTTTGCCCGACGATCACTTTGCCCAACTCTGCTTCCAGGTTGGCGGCTGTGTCGCGGAACCCGGCCACTGATAATTCTGTCTGCTCCATTGTGGTTGCCATCATGCCTCTGTTCTCAATAATCGCCCCCGAACAAGTTTACCCAAACGTTCAACTTGTTCAGAGAAGTTGAAGGTCTCTGTCGGGAAAGCATAGGGATAAACTTACGGTTCTAATGAAGAGAAGTAATCGCGCACGAACTCCTTCATGCCCAGGGGAATGTAGTCGCTGTCTAAGGCTTCGTAGGCAGCGTCACGATAATCGCCAAAAACCTGGCTGTAGGGCACAATGCTGTGTTCATCGCCAAACGCGGTGGGATTCTCTGCCAGCAGAGACCCGCACGCTGCCGGATTAGCCAGGCATTCTGCCGGCAGTTCCACATCTATCCCTTCCTCGCCGCCTAAATCCACCACCGGCGGCACATACACATTTTCCACGTGTCCGCCGCCAGGCCCAGGACCGCCGGGTCCGCCAGATTCGGCGCTGCCCGCAGTGGCGCTACCAGTATCTGATTCATTTCCCAGGCTCTCTATTGGCGAACCGGATGCGCCCTCGCCGCCATTTTGTCCCTCACCTGACTGTCCCTGGCCTGATTGCCCTTCACCACTGCTGGCTTGTTGTCCCTGGCTTTGTCCGGACTGTCCGGCCTGCGCGACGGATTCCCGTCCCTGGCCCAGTTGTTCCGCTGCTTGCGCCGCCTGCTGCGCCGCTATTTGTTCTTGCGCCCGCTGCTGTAAAGTGCCGGCAGCTTCCCGCAGCGCCTGCTGCGCCGCCGCCACGTCCCCATTCTGCAGCGCTTGCGCCGCTTCTGCCAGTTGCTGCGCTAACTGGGAGTCGGTGTTTTGCAGCGCCTGCGCTGTTTCCGCCAGGTCTTGCGCCAACGCTGACTGTTCCGCCGCGCTCAAATTGGGCAGTGCATCTGCCAGTTGGTTGGCTGCGGCGCTGGCGGCGCTCAAATTGCCATCTTGCAGCGCCTGGCCCAACGCCTGGCTGGTGGGATTGTCCGCCAGCGGCGCGCCAGCCTCTTGCAGTTGTTGTTGCAGCGCAGACGTATCGCTGTTGGCCGCCAGATCGCGCAGGTCTGCTTCCGCTTCAGAGAGGACAGCCACTGCTTCTTCCTGGCTCAGCCCCCCTTCTTGCAGCGCTTCCAGGGCGCTGGCTACCGGTTGTTGCAGTTCCGCCTGTTGTTCTTTGGTTAGCGCCGGGTTTTCCTGGATAGTTTCCAGCAGCGACGCCAGCGATTCAGCCTGTTCGGCAATGCTTTTGGTCACAGCCCGCTGCCCGCGCAAGACTTCCAGTTGGGGATTAGGCAGCCAGAAGGCAGCGCCCAACAGCACAAAGGCCAGGCCAATGATAATCCAATCTTGCCGGTTGATGCGCAGGGGGAGTTGGGTTTGGGTGTTGACCTGTGCGCCAGCACGCACGGTGTCGCGAAGCTGCTGTTGGGCCAGCAGCGGGGGGATGGACAGCGTTCCCTGGTATATCTCCACGGCTGTGCTGGCCCGTTCCTGCAACTGGAACTGCTGGTCGGCAAAGCGGGCCTGCGCCAGCAGGTCGCGGCGGCGGCTTTGCGCCCAGGCCAGCGCGATGACTGCGCCGCACAAGGTCACGGCCAGCGCGACGCGCAGCAGTTCGGCGTTATCTAGCAGCGGGCGCAGCCGCGCCGCGGCGGCCAGGAGTACAGCCAACAACAGGCCAACCAGCAGCCCGCGTGGCCCCCAAATAAGGGTGTCTCGCCAGCGTCGCCGTTTTTCCCAGCGGGCTAATTGGTTGTGTAGAGGCGCAAAATCTTGCATTTCTACGGCGCCGGTGGTCAGTTCGTGCAGGGAGGGTTCAGGAGACATGGTTTGGATTGAATAAGGCAGCCGCTACGTGGAACTGACACGACGCAGGCGACGTACGGTGAAGGCATACAGCAGCCAGGCAAAGAGCAGGGAGCAGGCCAGGTGCAAATACCAGGGCGACAGCACCAGCAGAGTATGGCTATCAATGGTTGTGGTAAAGGCCCAAAGGGTACCTTCTTCGATTAAAATGACCTCACTGAGGATCATAGATGCCGGCAGATTCGTGGCTGCCAGAGCCAGTCCCGCGTAAATAGCCACGGCTGGCAGCGGCCAGATAGGGGTGGTGCTGCTGGCGGCCATGACAATGGGGGCCAACACCGAGACGAGCAGGAATACCAGGATGGGAAAACCAATCGTCACAAAAAAGGCTGCGCCAAAGGTAGCCACCGTGGCTGCCAGCGTGGTGCGGGTCAGGCTGGAAAACAACAGACCCAGCAGGGCAAAAGTGAGCGCTCCTTGCACCAACATCATCTGCGAGATGACGAGTTCTGATAGGGAGACGCCTCCCATTAAAAAGGCAATGCTTTCCAGGGGAATAGCGGCAGCGATTAGCAACAGCACGTAAGCCAGGGCGGATTGCAGCTTGCCGGTTACAAAGGCGCGTTCTGACAGCAGCGTCGTGCGCAAAATATCAAATGTCTGTTTTTCGCGCTCGCCGGTAATAGCGCCGGCGGTGAAGGCGGGCGCAGTGAAGATTACCAGGAACATTTGGGCGATTACCAGGGCGCTAAAGATTGTTTTGCCCGCCAGACGCGCATCCGTCCCGCTGCCGCTGTTATTAGCCAGAAAGGCCAGATAGATAAGGCTAACGAAGGCCGCCAACAGCGTCAAATAGACCGTGAGCACGACAAAGGCGCGGCGACCGCGCATCCGCCCGCGTAACTCCTTGACGGCAACCGGGTTACGCCAGAGGC
>CAZDSN010000583.1:0-3213 GCA_964507675.1 uncultured Ardenticatenaceae bacterium
CAGGGGGAAGGGGGCTTTTCGGAGAGGGCGAGGGGCGCTGCGCGCCCCTCGCCCTCTATGACCCCGCCCCTGGCGGCAATTCGTCCACAGGCTAAACAGCCAAAATGAGAATTACTGTTGCATTATGATTCTGGGTGCATCTCCTGTGAAAACAATCTCACGCGGAGCGTGTTTCAAATGAAGATAACGGGACAAAAAAAGGGGGTAACGCTGGGGCTGGTGGGCATTGGCTTGCTGCTGGTGGGCTGGTTGTTGTGGACGCAAGCAGCACCCCCGTTTGTGAACCGGTATCGCGCCCATTTGCCGCCGGCGGTGGTGGCCTGGGTGCTTACGCCTCTGCCGACGGCGTTACCTGCGCCAGGTATGGCGGCGGCCGCCGCGCCGCGGATCACCATTCCGGCGGCGGCCACGGCTGCGCTTACTTCTGTGCCTCTGCCGGCAACTTTCACCCCACCGTCTGTGCCTGCCGGCAATTTGCTCGCGCCAGCTACGGCTACGCCAACGCCTCTGCCGACGCCGACTATCACGCCTACCCCTTTACCGGCTGCCGTGAAAATCTCTGGATTGCGCATTGTGCCCCAAAACTTTAATAACTGTGGGCCAGCCAACCTGAGCATGGTGCTTAACTTTTATGGACTGGCTATTGACCAGGTGGAAGCAGGGGAGTGGATCAAACCGAACAACCTGGATCGCAATGTCAATCCGGGGGAGATGCAGGCGTTTGTGACCGCGCAAACAAGGCTGGCAGCCGATGTGTATTATGGCCTTGACCTGGCGTATCTGCGCCGCTTGCTGGCCGCCGGCTTTCCGGTCCTTATTGAGAAAGGGTACGAACCAAACGACGATGCCTGGATGGGGCATTACCTGACGCTGTTTGGCTATGATGAGTCGCGGCAGGTGTTTTATGGGCTGGACACATTTCTGGGTCCCTGGGACGGCAAGGGGCGAGAAGAGTCGTATGAAACCGTGACGGCCAATTGGCAGCATTTCAACTACGCGGCAGTCGTTGTCTACCGCCCGGAACAGACGGCGCAGGTGCGCCAACTCATAGGGCTCCCCTACACTGACCCGCAAAGCATGTGGCAAAACGCCGCCCAACGCGCCCAGGCGGAGATAGAAGCGGAGCCAGAAAACGGCTTTGCCTGGTTCAATCTGGGCAGCAGTCTGACGGAACTGGGTCGTCTGGCGGATGATCCGGCTCCGTATAACGCACAGGCGGCGGCGGCGTTCGATCAGGCGCGGGCTTTGGGGCTACCTTTTCGTATGTTGTGGTATCAATTCACGCCGTATGAGGCGTATCTAGGCGCGGGTCGCCTGGAGGATGTGTTGGTGCTGGCGGAAGCGACGCTGTCTACGGAAGGGGGGCAGACGATTGAGGAAACGTATCTGTATCAGGGGCGGGTGTGGGAAGCGCAGGGGGATGAGGAGGCGGCGCGGACGGCGTACAGTACGGCTATCAGCCTTAATCCTCGTTTTGTAGCGGCGGCGGAAGCCCTGGCGGCGCTTAATAATAGTGGGGAGTGAAGAGTGGGGAGTGGACAGTGGACAGTGGGGAGTGGGTTGATGGGTGGCGGGTTGCGGCGAGTTATGCTCCTGCCAGTTTGACGGGGATGCCACTGGCGGTGAGGGTGGACAGGTCTTCGTCCAGGGCATTGGTTTTGAGGTAGCCGAGGGCGACGGGGCCGTTGGGGCCATCGGCGGCGGAGGTGATCGCGCCTATAGTACGACCTGCCAGCGTCAGGTCGCTGCCGGCAGTAACCGGTTGAGCGGGGCGCAGGCGGAACAGTTTTTTTGCCAGGCGGCCACGACTTTCCATGCGGGCGATTATCTCTTGACCGGTGTAGCAGCCTTTACTAAAGGAAACGTCATCCCATAAATTGGCTTCCAGGGGGATGTAGTCCAGCGTGATCTCGTGCCCGTGGCGGGGCAAGCCGCTTTCAATGCGCAGATATTCAAAGGCGCCGGCGGTGGCTGTCTGGGTGATGCCCGCCTGCTGCAAGTGCGCGGCAGCAGCTTCTTTGTCCGCGACCTGGCACATCACAAAATAGCCGCTGCCGGCTACGGGATCGGCGCGATGGAGGTAAAGGGTCACGCCATCCAGGTCAAACTGCTGCCAATGGTGCAGGGGAAGATTGACGCCGTCGCCAAACAAGGGACGCAGGCGGGCTGGGGCGGCCTGCCCATAGACGCCCCAGATAGCGGTTTGGGGGGTGCAATCTTCCAGATGAAAGTCGTCGTTAAAAAAGACGAAACGGAGCAGGTAGCGGGCGATGTTGCCGGCATTCTCTTCCCCCGTGAGCGCATAAATATGATCGGCGGCGGCATAGAGAATCAGGCGGTCAATCATGCGACCAATGTCCGAAGTCAGGATGGTAGCGGCCCCCTGCCCGCTGTGGAGTTGTTTGACAGCCTGGGTGGACATGCGGTTGATTAAGTCGAGGCGGGTGGCGCCGCTGATCTTCAGCAGCCCCAGCCGGCTGCGATCCACCAGAATGGCGTCCTGGTGGGCAGCGGTATAGACGGCGGTGAGGGTGTTTTCTGCCGGCATCATGGTTCGTTTACCTCGATGCTCCCCAGATCAATGCGCGTTGACCAGGCGGCGGCGAACGCTTCCACATCGGCCACGTGTGCCGCTTCATGCTGGAAGGTGACGCTGGCGATCAGTTCCCACAATGGTTGGCCCGCCAGCCATTTGTACCGTTGGGGATTGTTTAGCGCGCGGTCGCTGAAGCCTTCTAGCCACTGTTCTAACTGGGCGCGCACGCCCTGTAAGTCGTCGAAAATGCGATCCAGGTCGCGGTCTTTGTTTTCGATGAAACGGGCGGCGTTGTAGGCGTCTCGATCTGCCAGGGCCTGGAGCAGGCGGTCGGGTTTTTTACCTTGTTGCAGGCGCAGGAGGGCGGTAACGAGTTCGGCTTCCCAGACGGTGAGGTGGGCGAGGAGGTCGCGGATGGACCAGTCGCCGATGACGCGCGGTTGGAGCAGGGCTTCATCGGGCAGGGCGTCGAGAGCGATTAGGAGCCGCTCGCGGCTGGCGTCTAAAGCATCGTAGAGTTCTTCCTGGTTCATAAAAATCACAACTCTCGTCTGCCAGAAAACAAAGGGTGGGTATAGCTATCAGACTGGCTTAAGGTGATTGTTTCGGGTGTCAGAGAATCAGGAGCAAAGTTTAAGGCGGCCCTGATGTTTGCTGTCGTCAGACAGGGGGCATTG
>CAZDSN010000584.1:0-3207 GCA_964507675.1 uncultured Ardenticatenaceae bacterium
CGCCTGTCCACAGGCTCATGAAATCTTTGTTGGCGTAATCCAGCGGCGTGACCACAAAGCGCCAATGCAGCCAGACGATGCCGGCCAGCAGCGCCACCAGTAGCAGCAGGGCAATCCATTTCGGAAGGCGCATCTGATGCAAACTTCACTCCTATAAAAGCGATCTCACGCGGAGGATGCGGAGAAAAATGTAGGACAAAACGCTGTTTTGTCCGGTCAATTCAGCGAATTGACCTGCAATGACCGGTCAAGGTTCGAGCGGGCGTAAATCATAGGCGATCAGGTGCTCATCTTCGTACACAGGCGACAGGGGGATGGCGCGCCGCCACAGGGCGGCGTCAAAGTCGCGGTAACCTTCTGGGTCCAGGGGAACAGGCGTTTTGGAGATGACCAGAAACCCAATCCCTTGCTCGACCAACTGCTGCAAGGCAGCCTGGATGACTGGCCGTGCCGGCATAGGCCCGCCGCCCTGTAACCGACCCGCAGCCAGTAGGGGGTTGTCCTCAATAAAGTCAAATGTATCCGCTTCCGCGCGGGAAACGACGCCGCCCGTAATCGGGTGCTGGTGGTAGGTCTGGTAGAACAGGTAATACTTATCTACCTGGCGGTCAACCGGAATGGTGGCCAGAGGCACATCGTCGGGCACTGCCGCCAGGTATTCCGTATAAAAAGGAGACAGCCGCGCCGGGGAATGGGGAAACGGCATAGCCAGATACTCGACCGAAATCAGCAGCAGCGTGACCCCCCAGGCCGCCCACGCCAGCCACGGCGACCGGCGGCGCAGCCGTTCCTGCAGCGTTTGCCACCCCAGCGCAGACAGCGCGGCCAGCGCCATGCCAATGAGAATGTTCAGGCGGTACGTGTTGCGCAAGATAGGCACAATCAGGCTTGACCAGGGCAAAACCACGTCGAAGGGTCGCCCAAACAACACGGGCACCGGGCCAATACTAAACAGGTAGGCCACCAGCAGTAGCAGGTACCAGAGGCGGCTTTGTGGTCGCTGCCGCCGCGCCAAAATTAGCAGGCCGAGGGGGACGATGCCGAAATAAATGCCGCGACTCAACCAGAAAAACCAGTGGGGAATCAACGGCGAAAGCAGGTCGGCCACAATGGCGCTGAGGGGGGGAATCCAGAAACTGGTGTTATTGGCTACAATGGCCTGCCGCAGCAAGTGCCACGTCAACGGCAGCGCCAGCAAGCCGCTGGTCAGGGCATAAAGGAGCACAATCCGCCACGGTGGGCGCGGCCATTCGGGGGCCAGCAGCAAATAGAGCAGCAAGAAGCCGCTCCACAGAATGAGCATAAACAATAGGACAGTGCTGGTGGCTGCTCCCAGGAACACAAAGAGCGCCGCCAGGATGGCCCAACGCGCCTGGTTTTCGCGGACGGCGCGCAGCAAATAGAGGGTGGTCCAGGGAAAACACCAGATACTGACCAGGACCGGGTGGCAGCTTTGATAAAGAGCATGTGAGTTGAAGGCGTAGATAATGCCGGCAAGAAACCCCGCCCGCCGCGATCCGGTCAAATGTTTTCCCAGTTGGTACATTGCCAGCGCCGCCAGCGGATAGTTGAGGAGGATCGCCACATTGTAAGCCCCAACCTTTCCCAACAAGGGACGCAGCAGCAGCGAAACCGCCGTGTTAAGATGGCTGTAACTGTGATACGTCAGATCGGCTCCCTCTGGATAAAACAAATAATCGGTGCGCCACAAAGACAGGTCAGGGTCTGTTAACGATTTCTCAGTCCACCAGTCCGCCCACGGATTGATGTACACATCATTATCCAATCCCACCAGCACCGGCTGCTCTGAGAGCCAGATGGCCCGGCTGGCAAACAGCGTAAACAGCAGATACAGCCCCCCTATCAACAGCGTTTCCGATAACGCTGCATAACGGCGTGGTTGAGTTCCGACCATACTTTGCTTACCCTTCTAACACTGCCTTTACATCATAAATTGTCACTGCTGGCGTCTGGTAAACTACTCGCCCCGGAGGCGTCACTGCGCCCGTCATCAACTGCTGCTCGTATCGCCCGGCGTAAACAAAGGTCACGCCCCACTGCCGCAGCAGCGCCACCCGTTCCGCCTCAGGCGTTTGTGCATCCCAGAAGCGGGCCACGGCAGCCAGTTTGCCGGCCAGGTCGGTGGTGTAACCCAGTTGCCCGGCAAAGACGCGGGCCGAACCCACGCCGGGAAAATAGTTGCTGATAGGGTAGTAAGCCAGGATCAAATCGTCCGCCGTCGTTTGTCCTGCCAGCCAGTTGACGGCTTCTATTTCCGCTGCCGGCAAATAAAACGGGTATTCCGCCTGCGTTAAGGCAGATGCCGCGCGCACCAGGGGCATCATCAACACCGAGGGGAACACCGCCCAGAAGATGAAACGGCGGGCCGCCGGTAGAGACCAGCGCCGCGATACCCAGGGCCGCGCCACTTCTTCCAGACCATAAGCCGCCAGCGTGCCCAGCGGCACAATCCAGCCCATCATCAGCCGCGCCGAATTGGAAACCATGGGCCAGTAAATCGCCAACAGGTTTGCCAGGAACCAGACCAGCACAAACGGCGGTTGCCTGTCCTGCCGCCAACGTCGCCCGCCCAGCACAGCCAGACCGCCCAGCAGCCCCACGCCCAGTAACATCCCCCACCAGGGCGGCGGTGGAATCTGGTTAGCTGCGCTCTGGGTGTAAGCGCGCCACACCGCTTCCTGGTTCAGCCAGACGCCGTAATAGTAAAGCAGCGGCAGCAGCGGCCCCAGAATGAGCGCCCCATACCCCCACAAACGCCAGGGAATGCGCCGCTGCTGCCAGGCAATTAGCAGCAGGTACAACCCGACGACAAGGGTCACAGTTGCCAGGTGGTAGACGTAAGTCATGACCAGCGCCAGGGACAGCAGGGCGGCGGCGATGGCCCAGGGCAGGCCGTGCGGCTGTGCGGCCATGCGCATCACGCAAATGAATAGCAGCAGTTCCAGAGCCAGGCCAAAGCTAAAGTGGGCCGGCCCCATGAAAATAGTGACGGCGGTCAGTTCTGACGTGCCCAAATCCGGCAGCAGGAAGAAGATGTCTGGCGCGTGCGCAGCCAGCAGCGGCCAGGCCAGCCAGCCCAAACCACCGCCAAATAGAATCAGTAGAAAGGCGGTGCGCTGATGGCGGGGACGATGTGGCAGCGCTGCCCGTACCCAGGCCAGCAGCGCCAATGAAACGGCCAGGACG
>CAZDSN010000585.1:0-3206 GCA_964507675.1 uncultured Ardenticatenaceae bacterium
GGCGTCGGCGGCAAATAAAGAATCGTCCCGGCAAAAATCAGGCTGTTTTGCAGGCAGTTGGCCCGCTGAATCTCGCTGATAGTCGCCCCAGAACGCGCCGACAGGGTGAACAGGCTGTCCCCACGCGCCACCTGATAAGGGCGCCAGCCCTCAGGAATAAGACCGCAGACAGGCATGATAGCCACGGCTGTGGGCGTGAAGGCGCTTTCTGCTGTGGGGGTTGTGCCCGCAATGGGCGTAGCCGTTGGACGGGGGGTATGGGTTGTGGTCGGCAGCGCCAGCGTAGGGCGGGGCGTGAGGGAGGGCAGGTTAGCCACTGCCGGCAGCGACGGCGGCGCAGCCAGGCGTATCTGGCGGGCATCTACTTGCGCCAGCAGCAGAGCCACGACCAGCGTCAGAGCAACTGCCGTCAGCAGCAGAACGCTGCTGCGCCCTGAGTCGTGCGCCAGGGTTGTCTGCTCACTGCGGGCCATCACCGTTGTGTCCTTGCCAGAGGGGGGATGTCAGGATGGGCAGCAATACCGTGAAGGTGCTGCCCTGCCCCATTTCACTATCTACCCAGACGCGCCCACCCTGGCCGAGCACCAGGTTGCGCACGGTAGCCAGACCAATCCCTGTTTCCCCCAACCCGGCAATGAGCGGCTCATCGGCAGATAGATGGGACTCAAAAACGTGCGGGCGATCCTGCGGCAAGATGCCTTTGCCTGTGTCGCCTACGGCCAACTGGAAGAAGCCCAGCAGACCAGCCCCGCCGGGCGCCGGCTGCTGCAAATGGTGCGCCCGCAGCCGCACCGCCCCCCCACTGCCCGAAGCGCGGCAGGCATTTTCCAGTAGATAAACCACTATCTGGTATAGGTGTTCCTGCTCCACACTTAACAAGGGCAGGTCTGGCGTTATGTCCAGGGAAAGACGCAAATTTTTCTGCCGCAGTTGCCCCATAACGGCATCGGTGGCGGCGGCAATGGCTTCAGCCGGAACGGCTGGCGCGACCAGCGTGGGTTTCGGCGCATCCGGGTTGGCTGTGTGGATGATTTGCTGCAGCAGCAGCCCCATGCGCTCGCTGCTCCCCTTGAGCCGCCGCAGAAAGTCCCGCTGCGGCTCATTCAATACGCCTATTGTTTCCGACAGCAGCAGCTCCGTGTAGCCGGCGATAACCATAATGGGTGACCGCAATTCCTGGGCCAGGGCGACGACAGCCTGGTCGCCTTGCGGCTGGCTCTTGTGAGCCAACGCTTCCTGCAGTTGGTGCAAACGGCTGTGCGCTTCTTCCAACTCTGCTGCATAACGGGTGATGGTGCGCATAACCCATTCGGGGCTGAGTTCTGATTGCGTGGCCGTCAGGGCCATGACTGCTTCCGCCTCGGCCAGCGCCGCCCGCAGCGTGGTCACTTCTGTTTCCAGGGAGGCAACTCTGGCCGCGGATTCCAGTTGGGTTGCTGTCGGCTGTTCTAATTCGGCTAACTGTGTTTGCGCCGTCTGCAATTCTGCTGCTGCTTCATCTCGCTGGCGGCGCAGGCTGAGCAGTTCGCCGGGGTCTGAATCGGCTAAGCCTGGTGGAGGGAGCCGGGTGGTCTGGAAGCGGCGCGCCAGCGCCAGCAGCGCTGCCAGGTAGGCGGCTACTGCCTCCACCAGGTCCAGATCGGCGGCCGGCCAGGCGGGTTGGCCGGCGGCTGTGGCTAACAGGAGCAGCCCCTGCGCTGCTTCGGCGGCCCGCAGCGGCTGCACTCTCAGGGAACCGGCGCCAGTGACGCCCAGTTCCTGGTAGAGGTTAAATAATTGGCGCGCTCCCAGTCCCTCAGGGGACAGTTCGGCAGGTTGCTGTTGCGCCAGCGCCAGCCGCAGGGCTGGCCAATCATCCAGTTTAAGCTGCCAGGTCTGGGCAACCTGAGCGGCGTTGACGCTGATCAGGAGCAGGTGGTTGTCGCCGTTACTGCGGGGAACAGCGATGGCTGTAAAGTGCGCCGGCAGAAAGCGGGCAGCCATGGCCACGGCTGCGGACACAACCTCGCCTTGGGGCAGCATGGTTAGCGGCGGCGTGGCCTGACGCAGGGCGGCGGCTAGTTGTTCGGTTTGGGGACGGTTAGCCATTTGCGCCAGCAGCAGGCTACGCAAGTTGGCGCGATAGACGAAGACTGCCAGCAGGGGCAGGGCTATTAACTGCCCCAGGCGAATCCAATAAGGGATTTCACTGGCGGGGGGGAAGGGTTCGGGATAGTTCCACAGGTGCGCCAGGTGGGCCAGGGTCAGCGCGCCCAGCATGCACAGACGCAGCCAATGGTCTTCTGGACGGATGCGGATGATGCTGGCCATGGCGGCGATCAGGATACCCACTTGCACTCCCCCCCAGATGAGGGTTTGGGGGGAGGCGTTGTAAGGGGCAGCCGTATGACCCTGCCAGACAAGGGCGTACCAACTGCTGGCGAAGAATAGGTAGATAATGGCAGTCAGCAAGAGGCCGATACCTAGCATGGCATCAAGCAGGCGTGGGGCGCGGCGGAAGCGAGGCGTGAGCGCCCAGGCCAGGCACAACGCCGTGACTGTGTTGAGAGCCTGTTCCAGTGGGGGGAGAATGGCTGTATCTATCAGGCTGCGCCGCTCAGGGTCGGCAGCGATAACGGCTGTGGCCAGTGCTGCCAGCAGCAGCAGCAAACGAGCCAACAGCAGAGCGGCGGCAGTCCAGGCCACTCGCCTGGCCTGTTTGTCGCCGCGGTCGCGCCGCACCTGCCACCAGGCCAACGCCAGCGCCGCCTGCAGGGCAAACAGCGTCACCAGGTGGTAAACCAGATTACCAGGGGAGGCGCTTAATAGCTGAGCCAACTGTTGTGAAATAGACACGCTGCATCTGAGTGTTTGGCCGGGACGGATCCCAGGTCAACATAAAAGATCATGCCTATAGCATAGCACAAAGTGACCTGGGGTGTGTAGCTTCTGGTGAAGCATTCGTGAAGAATGGTGCCGGGAGGACGCTGGCTGGTAAGAAAAAGGGCAGATACGCTGGCGCGCATCTGCCCTCCAATCTGTCGTTAGGTTGGCCGAGGTGAAACGGGTGTGCTAGACGAGGTCTTGCGCTCGCAAGTATTTCTTGATCTCGATCAGGGACATCTGCCCGACGCCGACGATAGAAAGCAGGCCATCGTCCCCCCCTTCCTCCAGTCGCGCCAGCAAGTCAGCCACGGTGAAAATGCCGGCATCTACCAAAGCCGTTT
>CAZDSN010000586.1:0-3203 GCA_964507675.1 uncultured Ardenticatenaceae bacterium
TGCTACCCGTACCCCCCCTGCTTATGCCGATCCAGCCCCCACAGCCAGCAGCACGCTGCCGGCATATCCCGCCATCACCCATACGCCCCTGCCATCCATCACCGCCACGCCGCATCCTGCCACGCCCATGCCCTTTGCCGCTTACTTTGCCTTTATTACAGGACGCCCCTTGCCGCCGCCCACGCCCACGGCGACGCCTACTTTTACACCCGCGCCCACTAATACGCCCGTACCCACGCCGACGCCTACTATTGACTTCAATGCCGTACGAACCCAGTTGCAGGCGAATGGGCAAGACCTGGGCTTCGCTAAAATTGGTTTTCACGTGGCTTTAGGCGGCAATATGATTGGCATTTCTGATTGGATGCACCGCCAGGACGCAGCGGGCGTGCCCTTCTTCCTGAAAAGCGCTGATAATGCCGGCCCCCTGGTAGAGGCGCAGGCAATTGCCCGCGCCAGCGGCGTGCCGCACACGCTGGTTTTCCGCCGCACGGGGCCCAACTACGACACGCCCGATTACACGCTACCGCCGGCTCAGGCTGCCGATCTCCATTGGCAGTTGCACAAAGCCGCCTTCCCGCCAGAACTGGACCCCAGCCTGGTCTGGCTGGAGACGATCAACGAGGTGGATAAGAATCGTTCCGTCTGGTTGGCGGAATTTGCTCTGCGTACGGCCCAACTGGCTCTGGCGGATGGGTACCGCTGGGCAGCTTTTAGCTGGTCATCCGGTGAACCGGAGACCAGCGATTGGCAGTCGCCGGCCATGCTGGCGTTCTTGCGCCTGGCCGGCCAGAATCCAGACCGGATTGCCATTGCCTTACATGAATACAGCTACAGTGTGGAGGAGATTGGGCATGATTACCCGTATAAATTAGGCCGTTTCCAGTTTCTGTACCAGGTGTGCGACGATTACGGCATTCCCCGTCCGACAGTGCTCATTACGGAGTGGGGATGGACGTACGATAATGTGCCTGGACTGGATGAGGCCATGCGCGATATTGCCTGGGCCGCTGCCCTATACGCGCCGTATCCCCAGGTGAAGGGAGCGGCGTTGTGGTATCTGGGGCCGGGATACAATGAGATTGCCAACAAAGCGCACATTTTCATGAATCCGATGCGGGATTATGCCCTGGGCAATTACTTTGCTATTCCCCTGCCGCCAGCGCAGGCGCCGATCAATCCAGAGCAGTACCGGCCGTAAAGAACGGAAAACAGGCAACAGAAAACAGAAAACAGAAAACGGGTAACAGAAGAAAAGGTGGCTCTTTCGGATCTCAGGGGGCAATGAACCTGTCATGCTGAACGAAGTGAAGCATCCCAGAGGCGTAGGGATTGTTCGCTCCGCTCAGAATGACAAAACCCCCACGAAATCCCAAAGACCCGAAAAGGTTTCTCAACAGGATAGTGTGGTGAAGGAGCTTATGCGTAGATTAGTTTGTTTTTTCAGTTTCTTGCTTTTGAGTCTGGCCTTGTTTGCCTGCCAGGGCAGCGCGGCGGATGCGCCCACGGCGACGCCGGCAGAATCAGATGCGGCGACCATGATGGACATGAGGGGCGACATGATGGCGCGGCACATGGCGCCGATTCCAGAGGGGTATGCCGGCATGACCAACCCTATCCCCGCCAACGAAACTTCCCTGCGTAAAGGGCAGTCCCTGTTTACCGTCAACTGTTCCCCCTGTCATGGTGATGCCGGCATGGGCGATGGCGTCGCCAGCCCGGTGCTGACGCCGCAGCCTGCGCCGGTCGCCCTGACCAGCCGTATGATGGGTGATGATTACCTGTTCTGGCGCATTAGCGAAGGCGGCCTGATGCCACCATTTAACTCGGCCATGCCTGCCTGGAAAACCGCTTTCTCTGTGGATGAAATCTGGGACTTGATCAACTACATTCGTTCCTTGTCTGGCGGCCCGATGATGCCTGGGTAGATGAGAGGATAAAAATGCTCAAGAAAACCTTCCTTCCGTTGTTATTGGCATTGAGTATGGTGGCGGGTGGGTGGGTTCTGTTGTCACAGTCAGCGCGCGCCAATGTGGACCAGCGCTCTTATTTTCCATTTTTTACCGATGGCCGGCTGCCGCCGCCACTACCCCCGCCTGTGCCCTTAACCAGCACGCTGCCGCTGGATGTGCCCATACTCACGGCGGAACTGGCGGCGCAGGGGCAGGAATTGGGCCTGAATAAGATTGGCTTTCACGTGGGGATTCCGGGGAATTTGACAGGATTGGATGCCTGGATGGCGGCTTTGGATGATGCCGGCATTCCCTTCTTCCTCAAAAGCGTTGATTATGCCGATCCCCTGATAGCCGCCCAAACGCTGGCTCAAACCAGCGGTATTTCCCATACCCTCGTTTTCCGCAAAACTGGCCTGGGCTACGATTTCCCTGACTACAATCTGCCCCCGGCCACTGCCGCACAGCAGCACTGGCTGCATCACAAGCTTGCTTTCCCCGCCGCGCTCGACCCCAGCCTGGTTTGGGTGGAAACCGTCAACGAAGTAGACAAGAACCGCGCCGAATGGCTGGCCGAGTTTGCCCTGGCCACAGCCCAACTGGCCCTGGCCGATGGCTTTCGTTGGGCGGCCTTTGGCTGGTCCTCCGGTGAACCGGAGCCAGAACATTGGGAATCCCCGGCCATGCTGGCGTTCCTCCAATTCGCCGCCGCCCATCCCGACCGGATTGCCATTGCCCTACATGAATACAGCTACTTCACTGGTGACATTGCCAACATTTATCCCTATCTGGTGGGTCGTTTCCAGGCGTTGTTCCAGGTCTGCGACCGGTATGGGATTCCTCGCCCGACCGTGTTGATCACCGAATGGGGTTGGGAGTATCAGGACGTGCCGGCAGTAGCTGATGCCATGGACGATATCGCCTGGGCTTCCTGGCTGTATGCCGCCTACCCACAGGTGCGTGGGGCGGCCATCTGGTATCTGGGATATGGCTACGGCGGCATTGCCGACCAGGCGCAGCAGCTTATCGCCCCCCTGACCGAATACAGCCTGCACCATTATTTCAGCCTGACGCCTGGCTTCGGTGCGGTAGATCCAGCGCTGTTTGCGCCAACACACCCGTAGCCAGAGAGGCGACGCACTTGTAAATAACAGTGTGGCTGCATAATACTCTGGACAAAGTACCAGCAATTCTCGTTTTGCTTGCCCGCCCTGGTCATGAATCCCCTTGCCAGGGAAGGGGTAATGGTGG
>CAZDSN010000587.1:0-3202 GCA_964507675.1 uncultured Ardenticatenaceae bacterium
AAAAGACGATTACGATAGCGATTACGATTGCGATAACGATGGGAAAATCGCCAGGTTGTTATGCGCCAGGAAGATACCCGTTCTGGCGCAGCCAGTTTTCGGAGTGGCGCATCCCTTCGTCAATGCCAATGCGGGGGTGGTAGCCCAGTAGTTGTTCTGCCTGGGTGGTGGGGTAGCGGGCTTTGGCGGTGTAAAAATGGAGCAGATCGGGCGTAATACCGCCTGGCGACAGCCCCAGTGGGTACAGCAGCTTGATCATCAACTGCACCACCCCCAGTGGCAGGTGTACAGGCTGTTTGCCGCACATAGCCCCATAGTAATCAAAAAACTGCCGCCAGGTGATAGGCGGATCGCAAAAATTGAAGGCGTGGCCGGCAGCCGCCGGATGGGAACCGGCCAGGAGCAAGCCATCCAGCAGATTGTCAATGTAGATGGGGCAGGCGTAGCCATCGCCGCGTCCCAGGATGACGGGGGTGCGCTTTTGCACCAGGGTGAGCATGTTGATGGTCCAGCCATAGGCGCGCGGACCATAAACCATGCCTGGACGGATGACGACCAGTGGGAGTCCCAATTTTTGAGCCAGTTGGCGGGCTTTGGTTTCGCCAATGGCTTTGGTACGACCATAAATATCTCGCTGCCGCGTGGCCACCGGCTGAGCTTCCGTGACATCCCCGTCGCGGGGCGGGCCGTAGGCGGCGACGGAGCTGATGTGGATGAAACGAGAAATGCCGGCATCCTGTGCCGCCCGCACCAGTTCTTGCACAGCCGTCACATTCAGCTTATAAGCGTCGCTCTCTTCCCCATGTCGTCCGCTGAGCCAGGCGGCGGCATGAAACAGGATCTCCTGCCCGGCCATAGCCGCTTGCATGGTATCGGGCAGAGCGCCGTTATCCAACAAATCGGCTCGCCGCAACGTGACGCCTACTTTTTCCAGGTGGGCGGCTGCCGGCAAATTACGCCCCACCCCGGTCACGTGTGCCCCAGCCGCTGCCAACCGCTGTGCCAGGGCGCTGCCCACAAAGCCGGTCACCCCCGTCACGAGCGCTTTTTTATCTTGCCAGAAGGACATAGACATTCCTCATAGGCAGCAACACACCACCCGTCCTGAGTTTACCGAAGGGGTGGAGGAAAATAATCACAGATTACGCCGATTCATTTGACAGGTAGGGCAAGTCAGCCTCTGACCACTCTCCACCCACCAGTGACCACTACTTTTATAGAAGCGTATCTATAAAGATGAAGAACAAAATGACAGTCAGGTAGATGTTGGAAGCCAGGAAGAGGGATTTGGCATTACGCGGTGTGGGCTGGCGAATCAAGCGAATGTTGCGCCACAGCAAATCAGCGGTGGCCAGCGCCACAGGCACAAAATAGACCCAACCCAGAACCGGCGTCAGGGCCAGCCCCAACGCTGCCAGACTCGTAGGCAGGGCATGGGACAATACCCACCATGACGCCTGTTGTACACTCACTTTTGCCGGCAGCATGGGCACATCCGCCCGCACATAATCATCCCGGTACAAAATTGCCAGGCTCCAAAAATGGGTGGGCGTCCATAGAAAAACCAGCAGCGCCAGCACAATCACCGCCGGGTCGCGCCAGGCGTCCACCGCCGCCCCTCCCGTCATCACTGCCGCGCTGCCCGCCGCCCCGCCAATGACAATGTTCAGCAGTGTGCGCGGCTTGAGCCAGATCGTATAAATGCCTACGTAAATGATGGCCCCCAACAGCAGAAAGAACGCCAGGGCTGGATTAAACGGCAGCGTGGCGGCTACTGGAATCAGAATCATTGCCGTGCCCGCGTATAGCACCCAGCGGGGATTGGGAATATCTCCGTTCACCAGGGGACGCTTGTGAGTGCGTCCCATCGCCCCATCTTTGTTCCGTTCCAGATATTGATTGAGCGATGCCGCCCCCGAAGCTGCCAGCCCACCCGTGACCAGCACCAGCAGCAAACGCCCCATCCCCGGCCATCCTGCCGCTCCTAGAAACGCCCCACCTACGGCAGCCATCACCAGCAGCGACACCACCCGCAGCTTGAATAGGACCACCAACATGTGCAAAAAAGCGCGCCGATCCTGGCGCAGCGAAACAGCGTTTATTTTTGTTATCTCTTGCGTCAGCGGTTCGTTAGCCATGTAAATCATTGTAGCCGCTTTCACAAATGGAAACAAACCATACCCCCCAATCCCCCAATTGCCATCGCTACGATGATAATAGTAATGGGATGTTGTGATACAATGAAAACAACAAGTCAGTTCTCAAGGAGTATGTAATGAGCGCATCTTATCCTGCTACTACATCATATGAACACATTCGCCTTGATGATAAGGGTGTACCATATGTTGCCGGCACGACCATGAAGGTCATTGAGTTAGTCATCGCCCAGAAAGCCTACGGTTGGAGCCCCGAAGAGCTTCATTTTCAGCACCCTTATTTAACGATGAGTCAGATTCATTCGGCGTTAGCTTACTATTGGGAACACAAGGAAACACTCGATGCTGATATTGAACGCCGGCTAAACTACGCGGAACAATCACGCCAGACAGCAGGTTCCTCGCCATTAGCTACACGCTTACGTGACCAGGGTTTGCTTGAATGACGATTGCTCTCTACATGGATGTTCATGTTCATCGGGCCATCACGATAGGTTTGCGCCTGCGGGATGTTAATGTTCTTACAGCCCAAGAGGATGGGTATCAAACCGCTGATGATGCTCGCCTGCTTGATCGCGCTACTGAATTGCAGCGCGTTCTTTTTACCCAAGATGAAGATTTACTGACTGAAGCAAAGCGCCGTCAGGGGGAGGGGATTCCCTTTGCGGGCATTATTTACGCCCATCAACTACGCATTACTATTGGTCGTTGTGTGCAAGACCTGGAGTTGATAGTCAAAGCAGGCGAACTGGAAGAGTTGGCCAACCGAGTCGAGTATCTTCCGCTCTAAACCAATAGATAGCAATCATCTATGCCAAAATAGCGAGCCTGATTTTGAGGGTGCGTTTCATTTCAGTTGAAAGTGGATGAGTTCGCATCCCCAGATGCGAATAGGTGAACGTCTGAGGATGCCCCCTTCTCTAACTTTTCCCCCCGTGCACGTGTAAGCAAACATGCTGAACGGCGGCTCACGTAGTCGCCAGGCGACGAGCCACGAAGCGCCCCTGGCCCGGCTGTCCCACAAACTCGCCATCGCGCACCAGCCA
>CAZDSN010000588.1:0-3200 GCA_964507675.1 uncultured Ardenticatenaceae bacterium
CAGGGATCGCCTGGCGCACGGGGATGGTGCTCAGCTACGAAGGCTGCCAGGCAATGGTGCAGGCGGACCCCAGCGCGGGCTGGCTGGAGATAGCCATTTTGGACCAGCGGCAGGCGGCGCAGCGCCCGTCCCCTCCGTTTTTCCCACGGGCGCGGGAGCTGCTGCTGCGCGGCGGCGACCTGTTTGGCAGCGTCGCCGCCTTGCGCGCCGTCTTTGCCGATGAGCGGCTGGCGCCGTGGCGCGACGGGCTGCCGGAGCGGGATACGCCCCTGGCGCGGGTGGAAGGGGTTATTGCCTGGCTGCTGGAACGGGAGAACGGGCAAGGGGAAAACGGGTTGGCGCTGCTGTTAGAGGTTCTGGCGCAGCGGTACAGGCGCGAGCGGTTGGGGGAGGAACTACAGGCGCTGGCGGCGGAGTGGACGGCACAGCGGCGGGGAACGCCGCCGCCGCGCCACGATGGGGCGCAGCGGCGTTTCCTCCATATTCTGCGGGCCGACCTGGAGCGCATTCACGCCCGCATCCCCCGCCTCAAGGTCACGGAAATGGTTCCCTACAAAGGGGTCAAAATTCCTTATGAGTGGCTGCGTAAAATGGAAGCACGCGGCATGGCTACTTTTTATCACCCCGACCTGGATGAAGATGTAGATATTCGCGCGGCGTTGGAAGGGATCGATCCGCTGCCGGAGCGAGCCGGGCAGGGATGGGATAGGTAAAGGATGCGGAACGAAAGAAGTTCAACTTCTTCGGAGAAGTTGAACTTCTGATAATTCTCATTCCTTAGCGCGTCAGGCGGAGTTTTTGGGGCGAGTGGCCAGGGACGCGCTCAATCAGGCCGCGGGCTTCCAGGTCAAGTTTGACGGTGGTGGTGTACCAACCAATAGAGCCATCAAAGGGGGCGGTGAGGTGGGCGGAGACGGCTGCCGGCAAATCCCGAAACAACTCTTCTCGATGACCCAGACTGTCCAGAATAGCCTGCTTGATCTCTTCATACTTGAGGGCTTCAATGTTCACGCCTTGTTTGCCATCGGGGTGTAGGGTCATAATCCGGTCGCTCATGGGGTTTATCTCCTGTGCACACTGGCGCAGTCTCCAAGACTGCGCCGGTGTCTTATTGATGGTAGTGCGCCGCCGGACAAAAATGGGCCAAACCATACCAGAAAACATCGGTTAGACCTGCCGCCTCATTGCTCAGCGAAAACTGATCGACGTTGTGCAGCCAGAAGTGGGCCAGGCCGTCCTGGTATGCCAGGAAAGCGCGCGCCAGGGTGGGGGCGGACAGGGCGGCCTGGCTCATGCCCGCCTGCTGCAAGAAGGCGGCGAATCCGGCGACGACTTGCGCCGTTTGCTGCCGCTGCGCCGTGGTCAGGGCAGCCAGTTCGGGCGCGTTGTCGGGCTGCTGCAGGCGCAAAGCCGTGATCTGGCGGAAGTGGGCGTCGGCAGCCAACAGTTCCAGCGTTTGTCGTAAAATTTGCCGCAGGATTTCAGCGATAGAACCGCCTTCGTCTATCGCCTCTTGAATGAGGGCGATACGCTGGTCAGCGGCCTGATCCAGCAGCGCCTGATAAAGGCCGAGCTTACTGCCAAAGTGGTGGTAGATGGCGCCGCGGGTGGCGTTAGCCTGAACAGCGATAGTCTCCAACCGCGCCGCGGTGTAGCCGTTAGCGCTAAAGACAGAGAGGGCAGCGTCCAGCAGTGTCTGGCGGGTTTGGGCAGCTTCTGCCTGGGTACGTTTCATATATACATACTAGCATGTATGTATAATTTTGTCAAAAGATGGAATGGAAGCCTCGCAGACTTTTGTATTCTGGCATAAAATTGGCTTTACTTGAAAAGCAATCGGGGTCAACTCAATAGTGCCAATGTGGTTGAATTACGCTGCGCCAGCCAATAAAATAGCAGATAGAAAAGATTTGTGCGCTGGTCGTGAACGAACCAGAGTGCGCATGAAACCCTAATGTGGAGGTAAGAAAATGGACAATAGGCATAATGGACAGCACGAGTTGGGCAGCGTGAAGGTGAAGCGGGGATTGGCGCAGATGCTCAAAGGGGGCGTGATCATGGATGTGGTGACGCCAGAGCAGGCGATTATTGCTGAAGAAGCGGGTGCGTGCGCGGTGATGGCGCTGGAGCGCGTGCCGGCAGATATTCGCGTGCAAGGCGGCGTAGCCCGTATGTCAGACCCGGGCCTGATCCGCGAGATTATGGCCTCGGTCAGCATTCCCGTCATGGCTAAGTGTCGCATTGGTCACTTTGTGGAAGCGCAGATTTTACAAGCCATTGGCGTGGATTATATTGACGAGAGCGAAGTCCTCACCCCCGCCGATGAAGCGCACCACGTTTACAAACATGCCTTCAAAGTGCCGTTTGTGTGCGGCTGCCGTAACCTGGGCGAAGCGCTGCGGCGTATTGGCGAAGGGGCGGCTATGATCCGCACCAAAGGGGAAGCGGGCACAGGAGACGTGGTGGAAGCGGTGCGCCATGCGCGGTCGGTGTTGGGCGAAATTCGGCGCTTGCAACAGATGCCAGATGAGGAGTTGATGTCTTACGCCAAAGAGATTGGCGCGCCGTTTGAACTGGTCGTGGAGACAAAAGCGTTAGGGCGGCTGCCTGTGGTGAATTTTGCCGCCGGCGGCATTGCTACTCCTGCCGATGCGGGGCTGATGATGCAGTTGGGCGTGGATGGCGTTTTTGTAGGCTCAGGTATCTTCAAGAGCGGCGACCCGGCGCGGCGGGCCAAAGCAATTGTGGAAGCGACGACGCATTACAACAATCCGGAAATTCTGGCGAAGGTCAGCGAGAATTTGGGCGAGCCGATGGTGGGCATCAGCGTTAGCAGTTTGCCGGCATCTGAGCAGTTGGCGACGCGCGGTTGGTAAGGGTGGATGAAGGTAATCACAGATTTCGCAGATTGATGTTTGCATAGCCTTCATCCGCGTGAATGAGCGTCCTGTTCTTCACAGGAGTTCCCATGTTCGGGATGCACCACGAGGGATGAAAATTTTAGCCGCGAATCACACGAATTTTTCTCAGCGTCCTCCGCGTTTCCGCGTGAGGCTATTTCCACAGGATGGGCGGGTCGCCAACCCGCCCTTCGGTTATGGGAGGAAATGACCATGCGCATTGGCGTGCTGGCTATGCAAGGTGCGTTTCGTGAGCATGTGCAGATGGTGCAAAGATCGTAAGAGCGTCGTGTAGGGAAG
>CAZDSN010000589.1:0-3193 GCA_964507675.1 uncultured Ardenticatenaceae bacterium
GGGTGGGGGTGGCGGTGACCGGAGGGGACGCGGTCGGAGGGGCTGCCGGGGAGTGGGGGGTAGACACTCGCCGCAGTTTGGTGGCCAGGTCGGGCGGCAGGGACATCATGGCCCAATTGGTTTCCAGCTTCATGGTGCCTGTCGTGTGGCGGGTGACGTCTTCACCTGGGGTTAACGTCAATAACTGCGGTTGGCGGCGGCGATACAGGTAATCCAGGTTCATGGGCACGCCCTGCGCGGCCAATTGCGCCAACAAATGATTGAGTTGTTTGATGCCAGAGCGCTGCTGTAAGTTGACAGGGATGGAGAAATGCGGCTCACCGCGCAAAATGTCGCCAATAAAGGCGTTCAGGTTGCCTCGCCCGCCGACTTCCACGAACAGGCGCACGCCATCTTCGTGCATTTGCTTGACTAACTCACGAAAGCGGACGGTAGCTACCCAATGTTCAACAGCGGTGGCCCGAATTTCGACCGGGTCGTCGCTGAAGAGGCGGGCGGTGGTGCCGGAATAGGTAGGCGTTTGCGGCGGGGCGATAGGCAGCCGGGCAAAGAAATCGCGCAGGGTTTCTTCAAACGCGCCAAACAGCGGTGTGTGGTAAGCGCGGTCGAAAGGCAGTAGTTCATAGATCATGCCTTTTTCACGCATCAGGGCGATGGCCTTGTCGGTGTCGGCTTTGCTGCCGGCAATCACCGTCTGGTGCGGGCAGTTATCCATGCCAATGTGAAGGTCGCCGTCCACAGCATCA
Source organism: uncultured Ardenticatenaceae bacterium (assembly GCA_964507675.1). Lineage (GTDB taxonomy): Bacteria > Chloroflexota > Anaerolineae > Promineifilales > Promineifilaceae > JAGVTM01. The sequence goes on from CAZDSN010000589.1 coordinate 747, forward strand.
ATGACTTCTTGCACTTTCTCCCGCCCGGCGCCCACCGCCACCAGCACAAATGAGAGCACATTTTTCTCGGCGGTTACCTGGTCATAGCGGCGGCTGACGTCTAGCAAAGAGCGGAAGAAATCAGTATCGTCCATGGCGATAATGCCGGCAGCCCGCATGGCGGAATACTCCCCCGTGCTGTGGCCCGCAATCACGTCTGGTTGGATTTCTAACTGCTGCAGCAGCGTAAAGAGCGCCTGATTGCCTGTCAGCACCGCCTCAATCGCTTCGTCAATATCACACAACTTTTGCCCCAGTTCGCCCCGCCCCAGCGGGCGCGGAAAAATCACGTCGCTGGGGACGTAGCCACGGGGATGATCGTTGTACATACGGTCAATATGGTCGTAGCAGGCGCGCACTTCGGGAAAATGCTCACACAAATCCGCCAGCATATTGAGGTACTGCGACCCTTCCCCTGGGAAGAGGAAAGCCAGTTTCCCCTCTGGATAAGCACGCTCCTCAAAATAATAGAGGCCGGCATTGGTGTCGCGAATGCGCTGACGGTTTGGTTTTTGTAACTGCTCCTGCGCCCGTCCCAATTTTTCGTTCAGGTCGGCCAGCGAATCGGCGACAATCGCCAACCGGGCAGCTTTGTCGCTCAAGCGGCTGTTGAGAGTATAGGCCAGGTCTACCAGCGGCACGTTGACCTGGCTGTTCAGGTAGCTTTGCAAGGCAGCGGCAGCCTGGCTCAAGCCAGCGCGGTCATCTGCTTCTAACACAAAGAGTTCGCTGTCCCAATGGCGCATGAAACCCGCTTCAGGTGCCAATTCAGACACAGGATACTCTTCCATGACCACGTGGGCATTGATGCCGCCAAAACCGAAGGCATTGACGCCGGCCCGCCGCGGCGCGCTGCCGCGGTGAATCCAGGGACGGGTTTCTGTGTTAATGTACAGGCCTGTTTGCTCTAAGGGTAGTTTAGGGTTGGGGTTTACCACATTGAGGGTGGGGGGCAGCACTTTATGGTGGAGGGCCAGAGCCATCTTCATGACGCCCGCCACGCCTGCGGCGGCCATCGTGTGACCGATCATGCTCTTGACTGAGCCAATGGCGCAGTAAGGTGGGTGGTTCTCAATGGCTGGAAAGAGGGGCTGCAGCGCCGTAATTTCAGACACATCCCCGGCAGTGGTGGCCGTGCCGTGGGCTTCAATCAGGCCAACGGTGGTGGGGTCAATGCCGGCCACTTCATAGGCGCGGCTGACAGCCAGGCGCGCTCCTTCCGGGCGGGGGGCCAGCACGCTTTTGGCGCGCCCGTCGCTGGAAGTGCCCACCCCTTTAATGACCGCATATACCCGATCGTTATCCCGCTGCGCGTCAGCCAACCGCTTCAAAACGAGGATGCCGATGCCTTCCCCCAGGATCGTGCCGTCCGCCTGGGCGTCAAAGGGGCGGATAATCTCGGCTCGCGATAGAGCATTGAGATGGCTGAACAAAGAGAGAATGGGCACAGGAGTGGTCACGTGGGAACCGCCGGCCAGGGCCAGGTCTGCCTGCCCGGTCACCAGGTTGGTGACGGCAATGTCCACGGCGATTAGCGAGGAAGCACAGGCGGCGTCCACGGTATACGTTGGCCCCATCAGGTCGAGGCGGTTGGCAATGCGACTGGCAATAATGTTAGGTACCAGGCCCGGCGCTGATTCAGAGTCAAATGCCGGCAATTGTGCCTTCAAATGCTGACGAATGGCTTGTAGATCGTCCGGGCTGTATTCAGGGTGCAGCGTTTGCAGGATACGCACAGTCTGGTCTACCACCATGCTGTGCTGTAGCATATTCATATTGCCCCGGTTGAGATAGGTCCCCTTGCCCAGAATGACCGCCGTGCGCCGCCGTTCCGCTTCGTTTTGCTGCAAGCTGTCCAGATAGCCAGCATCGGCCAGGGCTTCTATAGCCACTTTCAAAGTCAGCCATTGGTCTGGGTCGCCGCCCTCGATCCCTTTGGGCATGATGCCATAGTCAAAAGGATTGAAATAGGCCCAGGGTCCCAGGTAGCCCCCTTTCTGGCAGTAGAGGCGATCCTTATCGGCGGGATCGTAATACAGGTCGGGATCCCACGCCTCTGACGGCGGATCAGTGATCGCGTCAACCTTGTTGATGATGTTGTGCCAGAAAGTTTCCACGTTGGGCGCGCCAGGGAAGAGGCAGGCCATACCAATGATGGCTACATCGGCGCCGGTCGGTGTCAGGGAGTGATCGCTTGCTTCCATAGGAATTCTCGCGTTGTTAGTGGGGTAGATAAATCATGATCAGGGGATGCCGCTATGTTAACGCAATATGTCATTCTATCATATCTGTCCTGGTAATTACAAGGGCGGACGCGAATACAAAAGTCTCAAAAACTTTTTTGTTGTAACTAAACTACTAAGCCTCTCTGGAATTTCACCGCAAAGACGCGAAGAACACAAAGAAAA
>CAZDSN010000590.1:0-3192 GCA_964507675.1 uncultured Ardenticatenaceae bacterium
GTCTTTTTGGAATTCGGAAACGGCCTGTTTGAAATGGTCGGGCACGGGCACAGAATGGCCCACACTATAGTCGTACATGACGATAATCGTATAACCGCGGGCAATCAAGCGATCCTTGTCCCCATCAATACGATAGGCCATGCGGAAACTGCGCCGCCCAAATTCGGTGATGCCCACGCCCACCGTCAGTTCTTCGCCAAAATAGGCCGGTGATTTATAGGTGCAACTGGCTTCAGCCAGGATCAGGGGCATGTCCAGGGGACTGGTGCCCAGGTCAAAGAACTTCGTGAAGTAGCGCACGCGCGCGCTTTCCATGTAGGTGAAGAAAACCGCGTTGTTGACGTGTCCCATCGGATCGAGGTGACGGAATTCCACCTCTAACTTGTAAATAAAAGGGTATTCACGCGCCAGTTTTTGCATAGGATTTCCTTTCAATCTGTGTCATCTGCGAAAATCTGTGATTGTTTCTCATCGTACCCCACCCCGCGCCTCCAGCTAAGGGCCCATCCACAAATTAGTTCCCGTTCTTGTGTGCCTGGGGCAGCATTTGTGGATGGGCTGACAAGTGACCGGGTTCCGTGAAAAACGGAAGCTATTCTTAGACGGTCACTAAGGCGCAGAGCGGCGTAATGTAACCGCGTGCGCCCGAACGCGCAAGCCAGTTTGCCGTCAATCAAGTATAATGGGTGAACTGTTTTGATCAACCACTTTCGTAGGGGAGATAACCCAATGACTACCTACCCAACAACAACCTTGACCTATGCCGCTATCGCCGATCTGGCCTGGCTGGGCGGCGTCTGGAGTGGACAGCGCAACGGCGACCGTATTGAAGAGCATTGGAGCAACGTCGCCGGCGATACCATCATGGGCATGTTCCGCTGGCTGAAGGCGGGGCAGCTTCACCTGTACGAGTTGATTGCCATTGAGCAAGAAGGGGAGGAGATAGTTTGCCGTATCAAACACTTTGGCCGCGGCTTGATTGGCTGGGAAGAAAAAACGGAAGCCGTCACCTTTAAGCTGGTGCGGCTGCGGCAGCAGGAAGCTGTCTTTTGGCAGCAAAACGCCGCCGAACCAACCTGGATGGTTTACCAGCGCCCCGACGTGGATGAACTGGTCGCTTTCTTTGTGCGCCAGGGACAAACGCCAGCGCCGCACGAAGCGTTTCGCTTCACGCGGCGCTAACCCCCTGTCGCTGCACTACGCCCCGTAGGGCGGGTTGTTAACCCGCCCATCTGCACGCAGGGCCAGCTCCCGCATGAATCATTCAGTCGCCAAAGCAATATCCGCGCACGGCTCGCCGCAGGCTTCAACCGCCGCAAAGATGTCGTCAATGGCAGGTTCAACCGTGTGCAGTGTGCGTCCATCTTTGAGCGTCAGCGTCACGCTTAAACTGTGCGCCTGAAAGACAGAGGTCACTTCGCCGCTGTTCAGCAAAGCCAGCGCCTCTTCCCAGGAGATCTGATCCGCCGTTTCCTCTGCCGGCAGTGGCGTGCCCTGGAAGATGAGGCTGCCGGCATCATACGTCACTGTCAGTTGTTCCCCTTCAATCTGGAAGGCCGTAGCCGCCGGCAAAGCCGCCAGGAAACTACTTTCCTGCGCCATGATTTCCTCGGCGCAGGCCATGCGGGTGCTGCCCAACGGCGAAAGGACGATAGCTTCGCCGTCAATTTCATAACTGCCGAAGTAGCGGTTGCAGCCGGCCGTGCCGTTCACCTGGCCCTGCATAAAGACAGCCGTGATTTGCGTACCCGCCAGCAGCGAACTGGCCGCTTCCCCGCTGACAAAAGTCGTCAACTGCCATTCCGTGCCTTCCAGAGACAGGTCAGCGGGCGCGCTCCGCGCCGCCAATTGCAGCGAGCCGCCTTCATACTGGATGGTCAGCGTGCCGTCCCCCAATTCATAAGCGGTGGCCGCCTGCAGCGCTGTCAGGAACTGGCTTTCCCGCGCCATAATCTCTTCCGCGCAGGCCATCATGGTGCTGCCGGCAGCGCTAATAGTGATCTCGCCTGCCGCCGCAATCGTGTAGCTGGCAAAGAAATGGTTGCAGCCCGCCGTGCCCAACACCTGCCCATCTTTGAATTCCAGTTCAATGGGATTGTCCGGCAGCGGGGTGACCAGCGCATCCGCCGGCCCCATCGCCGTCAGCGTCCACTGCGTGCCATCCAGGTCAACTATAACCTCGTTTTCAATATCGGTTCCAGGTGTTTTACTGACAACCTCCAGCAATGTATAGCGCACAGCGGCAGAGTCCGCGGGCGGATTCTGGATGGTCAATTTGCTTACCCGTAGTTCATAAGCATAGCCAGCCTCATAGGTGAAGCCCTCAATCGTGTCGTAAAACAACTCCCATTCCCCATTCGGGTCCGTTTTTACTTGCAGACACGTTTGCGGCGCGGCGCCCATGCAGTCTGCTGTTTCCGCTGCCACGTACAGCGTCATCTCTTCTGGGGTGGCCGTTGGCTCCAATGCCTCCGGCTCGCCATTGGCCGTGCAGCCCACTATAACCGCTGCCGCCAGCAGCAAAATGAACAGTCGTTGAAATTTCATAAGGGTAGTTTCCATCAGCTTCTCCTTCAAAAAAATAGCCACGAATGGGTCGTGGCGAAGATTTTTATTGTTTGCGACATGCCCATGCTGCCCACAGGCGCGCCTGGTTTCGTTTGTGGCTGGTTGTTCCTGCCTGGTTGATGCTCTGGAACGCTTTTGCCAGGCCACACTGCTATAACGTGCGCCAGCCAAAATAAGTTCCCCAACCCGGCCAGGAACAATTTTGGGTGCATGCGCCCACCCTGGTTAAAATACAGAGTTACCGGGCCATCTACCAAAGGCAAAAATTTGATATACTCTAACCCTGATGCAGCAATTACTAAAATAAGGAGGCGTTCAACTTCTTTGAGAAGTTAAACGTCTGTATCTCGGGAAGGCATTATGAAATTAGGCATTATTGGCTTGCCAGGCGCAGGTAAAACAACCATCTTCAACGCCCTTACCAAAGGGACTGCCCCGGTTGGGCAGAGCATGGGCGGGCGGCTTGAGCTTCTTTCCGCCGTGGTGGACGTACCCGACCCGCGCGTGGATGTGTTGACGGCCATGTTTGCGCCGAAGAAGACGACGTTTGCTAAGGTGACGTATGTGGATGTTGCCGGCATTCAAAAAGGCGCCAGCGAAAAAGGCGGCCTCAGCGGCGCTTTG
>CAZDSN010000591.1:0-3182 GCA_964507675.1 uncultured Ardenticatenaceae bacterium
CAAAGCATTTGCCGCTTATTTTAGCGCGCACCACCTGCCGTTTGTGGGTCTGCCGGACCCCAAGCAGACTGTGCTCAAGCTGTATGGTCAGCAAATCAAAATCTTTAAGTTTGGCCGGATGCCTGCTCAGGTGCTGGTGGATAAAGCCGGGATTGCCCGCTACGTCCACTACGGCCACGACATGCGTGACATTCCAAAAACTGAGGAGATGTTGGGGCTGATTGATACGCCGGGTGAAAATTCGGGGGGGGTCTAAAAGGGAATGAGTGGGTAACGGCCGTTTCCATAGTGTTGTGCAGGATTGCGCCCCGAAAGTTCGCATAAATTATTAATACGATGCAATACTAGCTGTACAAACACACTACTTTACCCAGGCGATCCGGGCTGGCAAAGGTTCTTTCGATAAAAGCGCCAGGCTGGGTCTCTGAAAAAATGGAGTCAAGCGGAACCTGAAAAATATCTGCCTGGTAATCCTGGACAGCATTTTTAATATCCGAAGTAGTGCCGAGGCAGTTGCCGATAAGCGAAATATTTTTGATGATGAGTGTAGATAGAGCCTGTTGCCATGCCTCTGCTGCCGAATCGCCGCGAGGAGAGAATGAGGTGTGGTTTAACATACCACAGGTAATATACTGCCCACCAAAACCCAGCAAGCCGATTAACTGGCTCAGGTGAAGATCAACAAAAGGGTCAATGATGGCATCAAAACCGCCCAGGGAAACGGCCGTTTCCTTCAACGCGGCCCATCCTAAAGCATTATCATGTCCGATTTGTATGATTTCCCGCGCACCCAATTGCTTCAGCTGATCATGACCCACAGTAGAAGTGGTGACCAGGTAAACGTTCACATTCCGCGTCCTTAACGCGTTTAGAGCAAACAAGGCGGTATTAGACCGGGCAGCGGTTATCAAAATATTCTGACCAGGTTGAACAGCAAGCTTTCGTACAATGCTGTAACTGGTCTGAGCCCCTAAAGCAAAAGCGGCCGCTTCGGCATCAGGCAGCACATCAGGTATCTTGATTACTTGGGCTTGCTTGAGCAGCAGCCATTCTGCCGATGCGGAGACTGTGGGAATGCCGCCGGGAATACGACTTTCCGCCAGCCAGGGATAGGCACAGTTGCCAATGACTCGGTCACCAGGGCGCATATTCTGCACATCGCGGCCTACGGCCGTTACCGTGCCGACAAATTCCGAACCAATTGCGTAATAGGCAAAAGGCGGACCGCTGGCCGCCATACGAAGAATGCCAGCTTTATCCCGGTAATTGCAGGAAAACCCTTTCACCTGAAGCAGCACCGCCTCTGGCTCTTTATCTATGAGGGGCATGAAGCTGGGTTTGGGCACGCTCACCAGGCCGCAGCTGAGCATTTGATCCCCTATTTTCACAACCTCAGCGTGGCAAACGTGGGGGAACAAGGCATTTAATCCCGGGCCTAGAATAACAGTTTTACGCATCATTCGCTTACGGTTCCCCCGATCTGCCAATAATGCGGAGCAGATCCACATCGTTTACTTCCAGCTTTGCCAACTGTCGTGAACGGGCAAAGGCGTGAGCCGCCAGCCGGAATGCTTGGGGCGTGGTATCCAGCTGCAATTCCTGAAGCAACTTCACCAAAGCACCCAGATCTGCGCCATCCTCACGCAGCCTGCACTGCAAATTTGGATCCTGAAAAATTTGCTCAAAATAATCGGTAAGCGGAGAGTGGGACATGGTCATGCCATTTGTCGCCGTGCCAACTCGGCAAAAAAGCCATCCTGCTCAAGAAGTTCTTTATAGGTCCCGCTTTGCAAGATGCGCCCTTTATCCAGAACGATGATCTTGTCGGCCTGCATAATAGTGCTCAGCCGGTGAGCAATTACTACGCGGGTAGCCTGCAAATTTTCCAGGCTGTCACTCACCTTTTTCTGCGTCTGATTATCCAGGGCGCTGGTTGCTTCATCTAAAAACAGAACGCGTGGTTTGCGGACCAACGCTCGGGCAATGAGAAGTCTTTGGTATTGGCCCCCAGACAAAGTGCCGCCGCCAGCGGTAATGACCGTATGCATTTGCATTGGCATCGTGCGAATATCCTCTTCCAGACCCGCCAGAGTGGCCGCAGCCCAGGCGTCATCTAAGGTCAAGGGTGAAGAACCGACAATGTTTTCAAATATCGAGCCCCCCAGTACAGAGCCATCCTGAAGGACAACACCAATCTGTCGCCGCAGCGCCTGCATATCCAGGCTGGCCAGATCCTGGCCGTCATAGCGGATCATTCCGGCCGATGGTTTCTCAAAACCCAACAGCAGGCGAAGCAGTGTAGATTTCCCAGAACCAGAGGACCCCACAATCGCCACAAATTCGCCCGGCTTGATGTCGAGAGTGATGTCGCGCAGAATGAGAGGAGCATCGGCCTCATAGCGGAAAGACAGGTTGCTAATCTCAATGGAACCGGTCAGCGTGCCGGGATGTTTTTTCAATTCGTCCACTTCAGGCAGTGATTGCAAGATTGGCTTGGCCCGTTCATACACGGGAATAATGTTTAAGATGGTAATAGCGGTGGTACCCAGGGAGAGAACGGCCGTAAGAAATTGGCCAAACGCAGCGTTAAATCCTAAAAAGGTACCTACCGATATAGCCTGTTCCAATGAAAAAATCATCACCGCATAAATAATGATAGACGTCACAATGGCAAACACGCCGTTAAACACCGCATAACGGTTAGAAGTAGTTCGCGCCTGGGTGCTTACCTGGCGCATGTTGCCAAACCGGTTGGCCCAGGTGGCAAAAGCGTGTTCTTCAACCCCGGCCGCGCGAAACTTGGTAATACCAGACACAATTTGCAACACCAGACCAGAAAGCTCCCCTTGCTTATTAACCATCTGACGCTGGTATTGGAGCTGGGTATAACCAGCAAAGAGCGTCATGCTCAGCGCGACTACGACCAGCAGTGTGGCTACCAGGGCCAGATGCGTATCGTAACTGAGCATCAGGAAAAAGTTGGAAACAGAAAACACGCCAGATAAGAGGGCTGTAATGGTAGTGGTAGAGAGCAGTTGGTTAATGGTATCAATGCCCATTGCTCGCTGACCCAAATCACCAGCGGTATAGTCTCGGAAAAACGAAGCCGGTATATTAAGCAGGCGATCCCATACAGACGCCTGGATGACACTGCTTGTTTTCCCTTGTAAGCGCAGGATCAG
>CAZDSN010000592.1:0-3171 GCA_964507675.1 uncultured Ardenticatenaceae bacterium
CCCCAATGGGCGCCCGCTGCACATGCACATCCAGCACCGACAAGAAAATGCTGATCCGTATTGCTTCTGGCTGCCCGGTATGGGGTTCCGCCTCCGTTACAATGGCCACAATTTCTCCATCCCCCGGACTGACCACCAGCCCTGGCTGCATTGGACTGTCCCGATGGGGGTCGCGGAAGAAATACAACACCAATCCCCATAAAGCCCCACCCAGCAGAAACAGGCTGCCTGTCAACAGATTAGGCCGCCTGCGCCACAACCCCACCAGCAGTGCCCAAAAACCCGATACAATTCCAATTGTTACTCCGCCGCCCTCGGCGAAAGGCCACCGCCTATCGCTGCCATATTGCTTCATCAATGTGCCTCAAGTTACGCTGCCGCCGATCTTCTCTGGTCTCGACGAAACCCAATTCCCGTTATTGTACCGCAACTTACGTGTAGGGGGGCGACACACGGGGGAAATGCGTCCCACCTGACTGCACGTTTAATGTATTTTGTCATTTTTTCGCCGCCGTGCAACATTGCTCCACAGTCGCTATGAATCATAGCCGCTATGGGGCATAGCGACTATGAACCACAACCTTACCATTGTAAGGATTTTGGTTTTCCACTACAATTATGATTATGACAACCATTGACTGGCCTCAACTCCTCCAGGATTGCGTTCACTTTACCCAGCGTCTGATCCAGACCCCCAGCATGACATTTGCCGAGGCGGATATTGCTAACCTCATTGCCGAGGAAATGCGCCGTCTCCAGTTTGACGAAGTGTGGCTGGACGAAATCGGCAACGTCTGTGGCCGCCTGTTCGGCCAGGATCGCACCCTGGGGGCGCTGGTGTTGAACACACACACCGATCACGTTGACCCTGGCGACCTCACTTTATGGCCTGTGCCTCCTTATTCCGCGCAGATCGTGGACGGTCGTATTTGTGGACGCGGGGCGTGCGACATAAAAGGGCCGCTGGCGGTGCAGGTCTACAGCATGGCGGCTTTGAAACGTGCCGGCATTATCCCCCCCCGCGACATTGTCTTTACAGGCGTGGTGCAGGAAGAAATCGGCGGCGGCGGTTCGCAATATTGGGTAGACCACCTCAACTATCCGGTAGACCTGGTCGTTCTGGGTGAGCCTTCCAGCAACACCCTCAGCCTGGGGCATCGCGGTATTCTCAGCCTATGGGTTATCTTTCACGGACGTTCTGTGCATGCCAGTGTGCCCCACAAAGGCGTTAACCCCAACTACGCCCTGGCGACGTTCTTGCAGCGGCTACCCGCGGCCCAGGCTCAACTGCAGCCGCACGAACTGCTCGGCCCAACCAGCGTCGCCCCCACCCTGATTGAAGTGGATACCCGCAGCAAAAACGTCACTCCCGCCTGGACACGGGTTCTGTTGGATTTTCGGACAGCGGTGGAAAGCCATAACAGCCTTCTGGCTTTTATTGACCAGGTAGCCGCCGGTCTTGATTACACGGTTGCGCCTGGTTGGACAGGCCTGGAGATTTCTGATTCCGACGAGCCGCTTTCTGGCTTTTATACCCCCCCCGATAGCGAGCTTGTAGAGCGCGTCAGCGTGGCCTTAAGTCGAGGCATGGGCCGCCCTGTTACCCTGGGCAGCTACCAGTTTGCCACCGATGGCCGCTTGTTTGCCCCCCGCCAGATTCCTGTAGTTGGCTTCGCTGCTGGCGAGGAAGATCTGGCGCATACCGTTAGAGAAAGCATTGCCATTGACATGATGGCCGAAAATCTGCATGGCCTCGTGCAGCTCTTGCAAGAGTTTTGACCTTATGACGCCACCTCAAGTTGCCCCGTATGGGGCCTGGAAATCACCCATTACAACTGATCTCATCGTCTCCGAGACCATTGGCTTAGGGCAGGTTCAACTGGATGGCCCTGACCTCTACTGGATTGAGATGCGCCCTGCCGAGGGGGGACGCTCTGTGCTGGTGCGTCGCAGCCGCGACGGTCAGGTAAGCGATGTCACCCCGCCTCCTTTTAATGTGCGCAGCCGCGTTCATGAATATGGCGGACGTTCTTATGTTGTCGTGGATGGCACGGTCTACTTTAGCCATTTCGATGATCAACGCCTGTACCGCCTGGACCCGGCTACTGTGTCCCGCCCCATCACGCCGGTACTTCCTTATCGCTACGCCGATCCGGTCATGGATACGCGGCGGCGACGGCTGGTGTGCGTGCGCGAAGATCACAGTCAGGAGAGGCAGGAAGCCGTCAATGCGATTGTAGCTGTAGACGTAAATGGCAATGACGGGGGGCAGGTGCTGGTGGCAGGTAGCGACTTCTTCGCTTCCCCTCATGTCAGCCCTGATGGCAGCCAGCTTTGTTGGCTTTCCTGGAACCATCCCAATATGCCCTGGGATGGTACGGAACTCTGGGTGGGTGAATTTCGCCCCGATGGAAAGCTGACAGGCATCAGACGGGTAGCCGGCAGCCCCACCGAATCAATCTTTCAACCCACGTGGTCGCCCGATGGCGTGCTCTATTTCGCCTCTGACCGCACCGGCTGGTGGAACCTGTATCGCTGGTTGGATGGGCACATTGAGCCATTATGCCCCATGGAAGCGGAATTTGGCGTACCGCAGTGGTCGTTGGGCGCGTCTACGTACGCGCTAGAGTCCCCTGAGCACATCATTTGCGCCTATGTACAGCATGGCGAATGGCATCTGGCCCGTTTGCACACGACCACAGGTGAGCGTCAGGTTTTTGAGCTGCCGTACACCTGGATCTCTGCCCCTCTAGTGGACTGGCAAAAGCAGATTTTCTTCCTGGCTGGTTCGCCCCTGTCAGACGTGGCTTTGATCCAGCTTGACCGGGGGCGGCGGGAGTATCATGCTATTTGCCATGCCAGCCATGTCACCGTGCCGGCAGGTTACCTGTCTGCCCCGGAGGCCATTGAGTTCCTCACCGAAAACGGGTTGAAAGCGCACGCTTTCTTTTATCGCCCGGCCAACCAGGATTTTGCAGCCTCCGCGAAGGAGAAACCGCCGCTGCTGGTTATCAGCCACGGCGGCCCTACTTCTGCCGCCAGCAAGGTGCTGGACCTGGAAATTCAATATTGGACCAGCCGCGGCTTTGCTGTGCTGGATGTGAATTATGGCGGCAGCAGCGGCTATGGCCGGGCCTATCGCCAGCGATTGAACGGTCAATGGGGCGTTGT
>CAZDSN010000593.1:0-3159 GCA_964507675.1 uncultured Ardenticatenaceae bacterium
ATGACCCCGCCCCTGGCGGCGATTCAGCCACAGGCTAAACAGCCAAAATGAGAATTACTGATCAAACGGTATGTCACCGAAAGCGGCAGCGTTTGGGTGCGCCAGCTTTTCCAGCCGGAACATGATCATTTCTTTATCAGTTGCCGTCTGACAATGCCCGAAATAGAGAGTCAAGGCTCGGCGAAGACGAGGGCGGTGAAGGAATAGAGGGTGGCCTGGGAGAGGGGGAAGTTGGGGGGCAGGCCGGCTTTGTAGTAGAGGTTAGCCAGGAAGGTGTCCAGGTCCCAGCCGCGATGGACGGGGACTTCGGGCAGGAGCAAACCCTGACGTTCGCCCGCGCGAATGAGCAAGCCGTGTTTGCCGATTTCGATTTGGTTCAGGCTGGTGACACGGCGCAGGGGGGAGAGGACCGAGATTTCAATACAGATTTGCTCTAATTCGGACAGGGTGAGGGGGAAGAAGCGGGGGTCTTCTGTGGCGGCGCTGACGGCTACCTGGGGGATAATGGCGGCGAGGGGGCGATCTGCCGGCATGTGCCCAATACAGCCGCGCAAAGGTTCCTCATGACTGCGCGTGGCGCGCCGCCACAGGGTGACGAAGACGCCCGCCCGCCGCGCCAGTTCCGGGTCAGCGGTGAGCGCTGCCGGGCGTGGTTGGCGGGATAGATGGGCGGCAATGGCGGCGCGGGCGGAAGCCAGCAGCGCCTGCTGCCGCGCCTCCGTCAGGTCGGGGGGAATGTAACGCCACATCATCACGGCGCCATAGCCCACGACGCGGTCGCCCTCGTCGGGAAGCGCCTGGGCGGCATCCGCCTGGGCGGATGTGGCGTAGCCGAGGATGGCAGTGGTGTCTGCGCCCAGGCCACGGGCCACTTGCAGGGTCACCTGGATGGGACCCTGCCCGCAGGCGGCGGTGGCCAGATAGGGAATGCCGGCTTTTTCTATCTGGCGCATGGCCTGGCGCACAATTGCCGGGTCGCCTGTTTCCAGGGCGGACAGGGTGGCGCGGTCGGCTTTGACAGCCGCCTTTTGCGTCGCATAGTGGGAGAGGTCGGAGGAGGCGATGATCACGGCGCGGCGCTGTCCCAAATTAGCCAGCAGCGCTTCGCTGAGAGCGGTGACGGTGTGGCGGTCGCGCTGCCCCATCAAGATGGGCACGACGGCGCAGCCCGGGCAGGCACGCTGCAAGAAGGGAAGCTGCATTTCAATGGGGTGTTCGCCGGCGTGAGCGGCCGGGTCAAAGGTGATGCGAAAACTGGCGGCGACCAGCGCCTGGGCCAATGCCTCATCTACGGGCACGACGCCCAGCGGCGTGGCAAAGCCGCCCCTGGCCCAGACGGAAATGGGGTGGGAGACGGGGGGATGGTGATCGGCGGCGATAATCACGGCGACGTCGTAAGGGTTCCCGCTGGCGTGGGCAGCCGCCAGTTGCTTGAAGGCGTGGGCGGCGGTGGCCCCGGAAAAGGCGTAGCCGGCATGGGGCACGACCAGTCCCAGGGGCGCGCCATCTATAGGGTTGACGGCATCTAGCAGGCGATCCACCAGACAAGCCAGGTCGTCCGGGTCGTCGGGATACCAGGCGCCGGCCACGGCCGGGGGACGAATGATGTCGGGGGAAGGGATGAAAATTTTAGCCACGAATCACACGAATTGTCACGAATTTTTTCTCAGCGTCCTTAGCGTCTCCGCGTGAAATTTATTTTCGGAGGATGGGCAGGAACTGTTCGGTATCCAGGTTTTGGGTGGCGAGGGACCACAACTCCAGGCCGGTGTAGCCATCGTCGGCGACGAAGAAAAGCTGGCTGAAAACGTCGGTCAGGTAAAGGGGGTTGGCGCTGCCGGCATTGTTGATGTTACCCAGGCGCAGGGTTGTGCCGGCATCGCCATCGCTGCGCCACAACTCTTGCCCGGTCCCTCCGTCGTCCGCGCCAAAATAGAGACGATCGTTAACGAGGGTTAGCTGCTGCGGGTTGCTGTCGCCGGTGGGGTTCAGGTCTACCAGGAGGGTTGTGCCCGCATCCGTGCCATCGCTGCGCCACAGTTCCCGGCCATGATCGGCGTCCGCGGCTACAAAGTAGAGGGCGTCTTGCCAGGGGGTATACCAGCCGGGGCTGCTGGCTGCGCCGGGGTAAATATCTTTGACCATGTAGGTTCCGGGCGCGGTGCCGTCGCTGCGCCACAGTTCGCGCCCGTGGCTGAAGTCATCGGCGTCGAAGTAGACAATGCCGTTCAGGGGGGTCATGAAGGAGGGGTAGGCATCACCGCTGCCGGGGGCAATGTCTTTAACCAGGGTTGTACCCGCCGCCGTGCCGTCGCTGCGCCATAATTCTTTGCCGTTGGCGGCGTTGCGGGCGCTGAAGTAGAGGACACCTGGCTGCCGGTCAATGCCAGGCACGTAGACCAGATTGGTGGGGGAGCTGCTGCTGCTGCCGGCATAAATGTCCTTCACCCTAAACGTGCCTGCCAGACTGCCATCGCTGCGCCACAGTTCCACGCCCTGCTGACCGTCATCGGCGCTGAAGTAGAGCACATTGTCGGCAGGCGTCAGGTAGCCGATTTGGGGGAAGGTAGGGGCGAAGCCGGTCAGCCGCCAGGTGCCGGCAGGCGTGCCGTCGCTGCGCCACAACTCCTGTTCGTTATCGTTATCGGTGGCAATGAAGAAGAGCAAGCCGCCCGCCACCGTCAACTGCTGCGGGTGGGAGGAGCCGCTGGGGTTGAGGTCTTTAAACAGGGCTGTGCCTGCCTCTGTGCCGTCGCTGCGCCACAATTCCTGATCGAAGTTTTCGCCGGTGGCGCTGAAATAGAGCCAGTCCTGGAAGACGGTCAGGTAGCCGGGGAAACCATCGGAGAGGCTGATGTCTTTGACCTGGAGCGTGCCGGCATCTGTGCCATCGCTGCGCCACAGTTCATACCCATCTGGCCCTTTGGCGGAGAAGAAGACCTGATTGTGATAGGGGGTGAGGTAAGTAGGGGCGCTGGAGAGGGTGACGGTATTGATGTCCCTGACCATGACGGTGTTGGCTTCGACGCCGTCGCTGCGCCACAGTTCCACGCCATGCGTGCCGTCATTGGCGCTGAAAGCCAGGACGTCGTTGAAGGCGGTCAGGTTGGTGGGGATGGCAATGGCGTTGCCCGCGTAGATGTCCTTGACCAGCAGCGT
>CAZDSN010000594.1:0-3159 GCA_964507675.1 uncultured Ardenticatenaceae bacterium
CGTCGTAGCTGACCCCACCTGCCAGGGCGTCAAAGATGGGGCGCAGGTAATCTGTGCCCAGTTCGGCGAAAGCGTTTAGTACTTGCTGCTGTACCTGGGGGGAAAGCTGGCACATATTCAGCAAGCCGTCACGGCGCAGGGGCTGCCCGCTGCCGGCATGTTTCCACAAATGGTCTAACACAGTTCCTGGTTTGACGCCGTACAGGGCGGCTATGTCGCTTATGGCGCGCCCCGCATTGTACAGGGAGGCGACTTCCTCGGTGCGGCTGCCTGTGGTTGGCGGCGGCGGCGCTGTAGTTGTGGGTTTGGCTCGTTCTGAAAGGCCGTTTTGCCGGCAATACTCCCGAATGATGGGCAAGAACTCGTCTGCATACCGCGCCAGCTTGGCTTCGCCCACGCCGTATAAGGCCCCAAACGCCGCGACAGAGTGGGGGAAATAGGAGGCCATCTCTATCAGAGACCGATCAGAAAAGACGACGTAAGGGGGAACGCCTGCCGCCTGCGCCAGCGCCTGCCGCTTTTGCCGCAGCAGGGTAAACAAATCCACGTCGTATTCGGCTACAGGCTCCAGGCTGGTAGCCGCTGCCCGCCTGGGCATTACCCCCTGAACCTGTTCGCCTTTGAAGACTGCATAGGCTTTAGCCGTCAACAGCAGGCTGCCGTGCGCGATATCTTTGGTCAGCAAGCCAAGCTGCAAGAATTGGTGCGTCAACTGCTGCCACTCTTGTTTAGAGAACTCCCGCCCGATGTTATAGGTGGATAATTGATCGTGCCCCCACTGCAGCACCCGCTGCGTGCGCGAGCCGCGCAGCACGTCAATGATATGCGCCGCCCCAAATATCTCGCCCGTACGCTTAACGCAGGCCAGGAATTTTTGGGCAGGGATAGTCAGGTCGGCAAGTTCTGACGTTTCCTGCCGGCAGTTATCGCACATCTCACACGTACTATTCTCAGCCGTCTCGCCAAAATATTGCAGCAGCAGCGGGCGGCGGCAGCCGGCGGCGTCCGCAAAACGCAGCATGGCTTCCAGACGCTGCTGCCCACCTGCTCGCTGCCCTGGCTCCTGCTGCTGCAAGAAAAATTGCACCGTTTTCACGTCGCTGTAGTTGTACAAGAGCAAACAGTCGGCCCGCAGACCATCCCGCCCGGCGCGCCCGATTTGCTGGTAGTAGCTTTCCAGGCTTTTGGGCAGGTCATAATGCAAGATAAAGCGCACGTTTGATTTGTTGATGCCCATGCCAAAGGCAATGGTGGCTACCATGATGGGCGTTTCGTCGTAAGTGAACTGGCGCTGGTGCCGGCGGCGGGCGGCGTCCTCTAATCCGGCGTGATAGGGAAGCACGGCAAAGCCGCGCGCCGTCAACTGCTGCGTCAGCGTGTCCACCTGTCGCCGTGTGGCGCAGTAAATAATGCCAGATTCCCCTTGATGCGCCTCCAGGAAGGCGAGCGTCTGTCCCAGGCCGTCCGTTTTGGGCTGCACGGCCAGGAACAGGTTCTCGCGGTTAAAGCTGGCTATAAATTCATCAGCGGCGGCAATACCCAGCGAGGCGGTGATATCCTGGCGTACCCGTTCGGTAGCCGTAGCCGTCACAGCCAGACAGACAGCGTACGGCAGCGCCTGGCGCACAGCCACCAACTGCCGGTATTCCGGGCGGAACTCGTGCCCCCATTCGGAGATGCAGTGGGCTTCATCAATGGTGAGGCAATCAATGCGGCATTGGCGCAGCATCGCCAATATGCCTGGGCGCAGCAGCGTTTCGGGAGCCACGTAGAGCAGTTTGACGCTGCCGCTGAGGATGTCCGTTACCGTCTGGCGGTAACTCCCAGCGTCCAGAGTGCTGTTAAGGTAAACAGCAGCGACGCCTAAATCACGCAGTTGGGCCACCTGGTCTTCCATCAGGGAAATAAGGGGAGAGACGACAATGGTCAGGCCGGGGAAGAGCAGGGCCGGAAGCTGGTAGCAAAGCGATTTGCCGCTGCCGGTGGGCATAATGACCAGGGTGTCTCGCCCGTGCAGCACATTTTGAATGATGTCGGCTTGCAGGGGGCGGAAGCTGTCGTAGCCAAAGACCCGCTTGAGGGTGGCGCGGATGGCGTCGAGGCTGGGGGGCGGCAGCGGTTCTGCCGGCGGGCGTACGGCTGCTGCCGGCGCGTACATTGCTGGCCCGGCCAATGGCGGCCAACCAGGGAGCGACGGTTGTTCCAGGGCAAACGGATCAAAATCTGGCAAGGCGTATTCCGGCGGCAGCAGAAAAAAATCGTCCTCGTAGGGATCATCGTAGAGGGGCGGCGGCGCGTCATCGGGAACGCCGCCGCCGCCGCGTCCGGCGGAGAGTTCCAGCCGCGCCAATACGTCAGTCTGACTGAGCAGGCGGCCGTCTTCGTCAATGTGGACGATGGGAATGCCGGCATCTGCCAACGTCTGCCCAATCAACAACGCCCGGTGGCACTGCTCCGGCTTACCCTCCGCGCACATCAAGACGACGCGCTGCTGCTGGGCAAACGCGCGGTGCAGCCGGTCTATGCCGTTCAGGTAATCTTGCTGCTGCCGGCGCTGCTGGTAATCGGCATGTTCTCCGCCTAGCGTGTCGCCCATGTAGAGGTAGCGAATGCCGGCAGCCTGTAAATGCTGCCGCAGCGACTCTTGCCCAAACTCCGGCTTGTGGCGCGATTGGGGCCGCGAACGCACGTCAATTAAAAAGGCAATTTCCTGCGCACGCAGCGCTGCCAGAAAACCAGCCATCTCCCGCGCGCCATATCCGATGGTGTAAAGGGGTATTGGATTCATAACTCCCTATTGTAAAGCAAAACAAGGTTGGTGACAGGCATTTTGGGATGCGTTTGTGCCGCCTCAGCGTCCTGCAACAACAGGCTGGCCCCCAAAGTGGGCATAGGATATACAGAATGGTTACAATACAAGGCGTGTGCTTGAGCATTGAGAAAATAACCGGGTAATCCCATCCCCATTACCAGGGGCGGGGTCATCAAGGGCAAAGGGCGCGCAGCGCCCCCGCGCCCTTGATGAAAAGCCGCCTCCCCCCTGGGGGACTGCCCCTTTTGGACATTGAGAAAATAATCAGATAATCCCGCTCCCATTGCCAGGGAGGGGTAATGGTGGGCGAGGGGCGCGCAGCGCCCTCGCCCTCTCCGAAAAGCCCC
>CAZDSN010000595.1:0-3155 GCA_964507675.1 uncultured Ardenticatenaceae bacterium
GGCGGCGTGATGGGTTGGGTAGCCGCGGGCGTGTTGGCGGCGCTGGTTTGTGTGGACGGCGGGCGAAACCAGACCAGATAGACTCCCAGGGCCAAAAGCAGCAAAATAATTGCCAGAGTAATGCCTGTAACCCGGCGGCTGAGGCGGGGGCGTGCTGGCATGTTTGGGATCGCCGGGGTCGCCGGTAACGAGGCGGCGGTTTGGGAAATAACCGGAGGGGGCGGCGCGGCAAATCGGGCGTGGGTATCGCCCCATTCTATGCGCACATCATCTGGCAGCAGCAGCGGCTGGTGCGGGGCGAGGCGCTGCCCATTCACCAGTGTGCCGTTCGTTGATCCCAGGTCTGTCAGCCACACCCCCTGGGCGTCAACAGTGAGGCGCGCGTGTCGCTGGGACACCAGCCCATCTGTCAGGTGGACGTCAACGCCGGCCGCCCGCCCCACCGTCAGTTCTGGCTGGCGAATGTCTACGACAACGGTATGGCCGTCAGGATGGTTAATATGGAGTTGACCAAACGACATACTCTGATCCCAATGAACCCCAATTCTCCGCTTGCGCGCGT
This sequence comes from uncultured Ardenticatenaceae bacterium, assembly GCA_964507675.1. Lineage (GTDB taxonomy): Bacteria > Chloroflexota > Anaerolineae > Promineifilales > Promineifilaceae > JAGVTM01. The sequence goes on from CAZDSN010000595.1 coordinate 563, forward strand.
CTTGTCGTGGTGCGGCTGGGGCGATCAGTCATGCAAACGGCAGCAGCCAGGTGAAACAGCCGGGTGATTCAGGGAGAGGGCGTCTCGACGTGGTAGGAAGGAACGCCCATAAACACCTGCTCAACCACGCGCTGCAACTGGTCAAAAATAGGGTATAAATCAGGTTCAGCCACATTCTGTAAAATACTGTCCAGGACGGTGCGGTAATACCAGGCTTGTTGTTCGGCCCCACGGCTAAAATTGCCCCACATGGTGGGGCCGTACTTTTCTAGATTATGCAGCATGTGGCGCAGGTTGTGATATTTGTCGGCGGCAGCCAGTAGTTTGGCTTCAAGGGGGGCATGGCGCAAGTTGTCAATTAAGAATTGCTTGCGCGTTTCCCAACGCCCGCGTGGTTCGGTGCAGTAGGCGACGATGCGCGCCACCTCCCGCCCGAATTCTGCTTCAATTTCAGCCAGAGTTACGGCGGTGTCTTCGACCGTATCATGCAGCAGGCCGGCCACCACCACGCTCTCCGCGCAGCCCATCCCTTGCAGCAGCATGGCCACGGCAAACGGGTGAGCAATAAAGGGTATGTCTTGACCTGTCTTGCGCTGCTGGCCGGTATGGGCGCGCAAAGAAAAGATGATGGCTTTGTCAATAGGATCGATCATGGGTTCCGTGGATTGGCTGCTGTTGTTGTCTGGCGGCTACTGTCCATAGTGATTGAGCACTATCTTCAGATAACGAGCGTATCCTGGCGCTTCGTAAAGAGCAATGGCTGCTTCGTCCAGGTCAAAAGGCAGCCCCAGCTCTTGAATGGCGTGTAAGTAAGCCGCATCACAGCGCATCACGGCATCCTGAAAGGGTTTGCTGCTGGCGATTTTTAAGCTGACGGCGGCTGTGGTGCTGAAAGCGCGGCTGCCGCTGTCTACGTTGAGCACTTCAGCCTGTTCCGCTACCCGTAGGACGTCATTAACCAGGCTCTTGGAGATCCCCAGGTCAGGCTCCTCAGCGTGTTTATCGTGGACAGTTTCTACAATCTGCCGCCACATCTGAGATGGTTCCACTTGCAGGGCGTCAATGACATCTTTAAGGATGATCAGGCGCAATTTTGCCGGCACGGTACGCAGCCCGTGCTGCTTTAAGGCGCGCTGGTACTCCTTGTGCAGGTCCATTTTCTGCTTGACTTCGGAAGGGCGAGCCACGTACAGGGTGGTTCCTTTTTGTTGTAGTTCTACTACATTAGGGTACCGCTTTAACCACAAGCCAAAACTGCGCGCTCCCTGCTGCGTTTCGTCAAATCGCCCCTGGCTGAGATTGCGCATTTCTTCTTTGAGCACACTGGCGCGCACGCGGTCGTGGCTGTTCAGCGTTTTGTCCAGAGCTTCCTTAATCAGTTTGGTCACTTCCGCTTCGCTCATGGGCTGGCTGGGCAGCAGTTCAACCGGCGGCGTTTCTGGTTTGGCGGCCACAGGGTGCTGTATATACACAGTTGTGTCTTCGCGGTAAGTGGCCACGATATGCGGATATTTTTCCAGGAACTTGGTGAAGCTCATTTTGCCAAAGCGAGATTGGCTAAATGTTCCGTTGCTCAGCGTTTGCATCGCTTGTTTGAGGGCGCTGGCCGGCATTACGTCCCCCTCTTTCAGCAGTTCTTCCAGGGCGGCTTTGAGCAAATCTTCTACCTGATCATCCTGCAGTTGCATGCCGGCAATCAAATCTTCGTAATAGACATATTTGTCGCACAGGTTCATCAAGCTTTTGCTGGAAGTATGTTTGACGCCAATGCCAATGACGACTTTGCCCCGCTTGCGCAGCGCCTGCACCAGGGGCATAAAATCGCGGTCGCCAGTGACCAGCACGTAGGTGTCAAAGTCGTGCCCCTCTATCAGAGTTTCCATGGCGTCCACAACCATCTGCATATCGGCCAGATTCTTGCTCATCTGGTTGACGGTCGTTTGCAGTTCGAAGCCAGCGGCGGCCAGCACTTTGGGCATGTTTTGGTGCTGCCGCCAATCCCCATAGGAGCGGCGAAACACCAGGCGGCCATTGGTCAGCTTTTTGATGTAGTCCAGGACCAGATTGATGTCGAAAGTCAGATGGGCTTCAGCGGCTCCAATGACGGCGTTATCTAGATCAAGAAGGATCGCAACATCATTACTCATGTATCGTATGTTCCTAAAGCCAGTGGTCGGCGGCGGCGAGCCAGATCGAAAAGGCTCTTTTGCAGTGCCGCCCCCTCCTATTATCGCGCAGAATGCTTTAGTTGGCGAATGTTTCACGTGAAACAGAAGCAATTGCCGCGAGCCTGACGGGAGGCGTCTTCGCCTTAACCGTGGCAGGTGTCATTTTGGCCGCCGCCGGCGATACCCCCGATGTCGGTTTCTCTTCTATCCAACTCTTGTGGCGCTGCTTGTAGGGAGCGGCTGAGTGTTTCACGTGAAACACTCAGCCGGCTAGAGTCAGACCTGCCCCTGTTTTGAATGGCCGCCGGGTCAGCGCCGCCATTTGCCACCGCAATTCGCATTTTGGTCGCCCGCCCTGGTCATGAATCCCCTCGCCCTCTCCGAAAAGCCCCCTCCCCCTTGGGGGACTGCCCCCAAGGGGAAGG
>CAZDSN010000596.1:0-3143 GCA_964507675.1 uncultured Ardenticatenaceae bacterium
CGAATCCCCTTTCAATGGACGGCTGCCCCAGGCGGCTCCCAACGACGATCCCCCTGACGCCAGCGCGGGCGCGTACATGGCTTGCGCTATAAACGCCTTTTTCGATCCCTATTACACGTTTGAAACCCAGGGTGGCAACTTTGCCCTTGTCTCTGCGCTGGACTGGTGGAACCGCCTGATGCCGCCGTGCGACGGGGGCAACGCTCCTCCCTATTTCCACCAGGCAGATTGGAATGTCCAGATTCGCATTTTGCACGGCCTGGAAGAGGTAGAGCTTGGTCCGCTGGTAGAATTGTGGCAGGGCGCCTGGCTGTTAGCTATGGCGACCACCCTGGGCGCAGCCTACAATTACTCCGTCACCAATGATATCGGCTGGCCCGGCCCGGCTGACCACTACTACCACGGCATTGCCGAAGGCAGCCACACTGTTTACCCCTGGCTTCGCCCCACGCCCGCCAGCGATAATGGTAACTTACCATAAACGACAAAAGATTTCGGAGTAGAGACTTTAGTCAAAACAGAGGAACATTTCAAGCCTCTACCCCACTGCCAATCATTATTGTCAGGCCCACAGGATGAACCATGACCCGATATGACGCCATTATCATTGGATCAGGCTTTGGCGGCGCAGTAACCGCCGCCAGGCTGACGCAGGCGGGCGCGCAGGTGCTGCTGCTGGAGCAAGGACACCGTTGGCGTGTGCCGCAGACGGCCAGCGAAAAGATACGGCGTGACGGCGACGCCATTGTCAACAAGTGGAATGTCAACGACCCGCAAACGGGTTTTCCTATGTCTCCTGGCGATGCCGACGCCTGGGGCAATCCCAACTACGTCTTGCAGCAAAACACCGATTTGAAATATATTCTTTATCGCTTCCCTGGTAGTAACAACTACAGCGGTGGCCTGTTTGAGGATTACGACAGCCAACTCAATCCCTTTGGTTCGGAGTCGCGCTTTTTTGTTACCGTGGGGCGAGGGTATGGCGGCGGCTCGTTGGTCTACAGCATGATCCACTTGCGTGCCCCCAGCGAGACGTTTATGGTTGCCGAAAACGGCGGCATCATCTGGCCGGCAGCCTATGACCGCACCGCGCTTGATCCCTACTACGACCGCATTGAACAACTATTTCCCATCTGGCAGTTGTCGTACGACAACTACAGTCCGCACCAGGTATCTAAACGGTCGTCAGTGGTGGCGGATGCGTTTGCCCATGCCGGCATTTCTTGCGACCCCATTCGTCTCAACCTGTGGGGCGACCGGTTTGCGCAAGAGACCGAACCCTTCTTCATGAATCAGTTCGGCGTACCCGTGCACCGCTGCACCGGCTGTGGGTTCTGCACTTTTGGCTGTATCTACCAGGCCAAAGGCGCGCTGCCTACCAATTACCTGGCTTTAGCCGAGCAAACGGGCAATCTGACTGTGCGCACTGACGCCCGCGCCTGGGGCGTGCGTCCCACTTCCGTTGGTTATCTGGTCGAATGGCGCGACTGGCGTACGGGGGAGATGCAGTCCGACCTGGGCAGCGTGGCCGTTATCAGCGGCGGGGCTATTGGCAGTCCTGAACTGCTGCTGCGCAGCCAGATGATGGGTTACCTGCCCGACATCAGCCCGCACACTGGTCACCACATTTCTGGCAACGGCGACGCCGCGTTTGGCCTCTTTTTCAACAATTTGCCGGCTGAGTTCAAAGCAGAACTGTTCAAAGGTTCGATTATGAACCTGGTTTCCTATCACCCCTGGCTCAACCCGCCCAACGGTATCCGCTTTATCTTGCAAGACGTGAGCACACTCCCTGTTGGCGTGAGCAAGTTCCCGGTGCGGCGGCAGGAAGGCGGCATAGAGCCGCGGGCGCTGGACGCCTGTAATACGAATCCCGATTTGGGAGCACAGCTTTACTGGGGACGTTACTTTAAGGCGTTTATGAAAGACCATTATGCCCAGGATGTGCTGGCGTTAGCCTCTATTGGACTGGATGCGCCTGATGGGCGGGTACAGGTGGACGATCAGGGGGAGGCGCACATTAGTTGGACCACGCCGTTGGTTGCCGGCAATCGCACCTTTGACTTGATCCAGGCGGCGGCGCAGTTGGTTGAGCAGATTGCCGGGGCCAGCCCGCACGGCGGCGAGCGACTGTGGGCGCAGACCTGGGACGATCTGCGCCGTTACACTTCTGTGCACCCGGTAGGCGGCTGCCGCATGAGTGACAGCGGCCCCACGGGGTTTGGCGGCGGCGTCGTAGACGCCAATGGTCAGGTTTATAACTACCCTGGCCTTTATGTCATTGATGGCAGCGTGATGCCCGGCTCTGTTGGCGTCAATCCTTCGCACACCATCGCCGCCGTGGCCGAGCGCATGTCTGATGCTTTGCTCGATACCTACTAAAGAAAATCATGTCTATCCTCGCCGGGCTTAATCACACTCGTTATCTGCCTTCGCAAACGGCAGGTCATTACGAGAGCTTCTTCCAACGGGCTAACCACCCCACACGCCCCCTGGCGTTTTGGATCCGCTATACTATTTTTAGCCCCAAGAGTCGTCCGGGAGAGGCGGTAGGGGAGTTGTGGGCCATTTTCTTTGATGGGGAACGAGGGCAGCATACGGCGGTGAAACAGGAATGGCCCATAGCCCAATGCCGCTTTGCCCGCGACCAGTTTGCCGTTCAGGTTGGGGAGGCCGTGTTGGGACCCATGATTTTGCGCGGCGTTTGCGCTGCCGGCAATCACGCCATTGCCTGGGACTTGCAGTATAAAGGCGAACAGCCGCCCATCCTGTTGCTGCCGCCGAACTTATATGAGGGCGGTTTCCCCAAGGCCAAGAGCCTGGTGGGGCTGCCGCTGGCCGTCTACAACGGTGAACTGACCGTGGACGGTCAGACGATTTCTATTGATGGCTGGGTGGGCAGCCAGAATCACAACTGGGGCAGCCAGCATACCGATCTGTATGCCTGGGGGCAGGTGGCAGGTTTTGACAATGCGCCCGACAGTTTCCTGGAAGTGGCTACAGCCCGCCTTAAGTTTGGCCCTTTATGGACACCCCCTTTCACGCCGCTGGCGCTGCGGCACGGCGGCCAGGATTATACACTGACGGCGCTGGGGCAAAGTCTGCGGTCGCGTGGAGCATTTACCTATTTCCGCTGGACGTTT
>CAZDSN010000597.1:0-3133 GCA_964507675.1 uncultured Ardenticatenaceae bacterium
CATCAGCCGCCATAACATGGAAGCCCGCTTTCCAGGTTCGCAGCGCACGTATTCCCAGCTGGTAGAGGGCGAATTTGCCGGCGGCGACCTGGCGCTGGCAGACACGCGGCTGGTTCATACCAACCTGGATTTGTGGCAAACGCTGGCGGCGGCGCGTAAATATCCCTGGAAAATGGCCCGCGTAATTGGCCTTTCCATTCTGCTAAGATTGCTGTTCCGCCGGCTGCGAATAGCGGACGTGGAACAAAAGGCAGCCAGGTTAATTGGCTTGCCCGTGGCGGCGGTGCCGTTTGACCGGGCAGAAATCGCTATGGACGCAGATAAACCTCATCAGTTTGACGCCCTGCGCCAGATTTTAGCGTCTAGGTAAAGCCATAAAGTACGAGAGGCCACTGTATGCACAAGTTAATTGCCATTGAAGGCGTGATTGGGGTGGGCAAGACTACGCTGGCGCGGCGGCTGCAACCTTATTTTCAGGCTCAGGTTTTGCTGGAGGTATTTGAAGAAAATCCGTTTCTGCCGCTGTTCTATGGCGATCGGGAGCGGTACGCTTTCCAGACGCAGCTTTTCTTTCTGCTCAGCCGCTATCACCAGCAGCGCTCCCTGCCCGCTGCCTTGCAGCAAAGCCACGTCATCACCGATTATACCTTTGCCAAAGATGAGATATTCGCCTGGCTGAATCTCAAGGATGATGAACTGGCTATGTATGGCCGTGTGCATGAGGCCCTGGCCGAAAAACTGCCGCGGCCAGACCTGATCGTTTTCCTGCGCGCCGATCATGAAGTGCTGATGCGGCGTATCGCCCTGCGCGACCGTCCCTACGAACGAGACATGGACCCCGGCTATATTCGCCACGTGGCCGCAGCGTATGAGGCATGGCTGACTCACCTGGAAGATGCCTCGGTGCTGACCATTGACACCAATGATCTCGATTTCTTAATGCGCGAAGCAGACCTGCACAGCATTGTCGCCCAGATGAAAAACGCGATCGCCCTGAACTAAACTGTACCAGCGGACTCTCCAGGCAAACAGGGATTCAGTACCATTTACACCCGTCCAAATTGTGATAAGAATAGACCAATAGATGAACAGGCAGACCTGTACTGAGCCATATGAACGACCTCTCTACGACACATGCCCTGGATAATTACCATGCCGGCATTCGTCTGCAAACGCTGTACGCAGTCAACGAAATGCTGCAAACCGCCACCGCAGGGCCGGAATTCCCGGCCATCCTGCCGCAGATGCTGCAAACAGTGCTGCGCGAACTGCGCAGCCAGGCCGGCGCTATGATCATCCTCAAAGACAACGGGGATATAGAACAATTCTGGCAGCATGAGGACAGTGAACAAACGCCCCCCTCCCTGGCCGGCAGTGATATACTGCGTCACGGGATCACCGGCTGGGTCAGTCAGAACCGGCAAACAGCCTTGATCGGCGACACCTTGAGCGACAAGCGGTGGCTGCCGCCGGAGCCTTCTGCTACCCCATTCCCCTGGTCAGCAATCTGCGCGCCGCTGCGGGCGCGGCAGACTATTACCGGCTTCATCACGGTCATGAAATCAGGCGCCTTCCAGTTAAGCCAGGACGACGCCTGTTGGTTAGAGGCAGTGGCCAACCTGACCGCCGCCGCCATCGAGAATTCGCGGCTGCTAGATGACAATCAGCGCCGCGCGTATGAAAACGCCCAGCAACGCGCCCAGGCCGCAGAAGCCCGTTACCTCAGTTTATTTGAAGGCAGCATGGACCCCATTATCTTGACAGATGCCCAGGGAATCATTTTAGACGCCAACCGGGTGGCTACCCAATTCCTGGGATACCAGCGGGATGAATTAACAGGCATGCCCATCACGCTGCTGCACCCGGCGCAAACCGCCTTTGTCACGCCTGCCGGCATCCAGGCGCTGCCGGCAGAGGTGCAAATTCACATTGACCATGCCATCACCAGAGACAAAACCGCCATTCCCGTGGAAGTGTGCGTTAAGCGGCTCAAAACAGGAGACGCCGAAATCTTGCAGTGGATTCACCACGACATTTCCAAAAAAGTGGAACTGGAAAAAATGCGGGAGGAACTCATGGCCATGCTGGTGCACGACTTGCAAAACCCGCTGAGCAATGTTATTTCCAGCCTGGAACTGGTGAACCAGGAGATTGACGCCCGTACCCACCCGCTGGCCATCACCATCCTGGATATCGCCCGCCGCAGCAGCCAGCGCCTGCGCACCCTGATCAGCTCCCTGCTAGACATCAGCCGGCTGGAGGCAGGCCAGCCAGTTTCCGACCAGACCAACTTCTCGCCCGCCAGACTTATTACCGCCGCGCAGGAAGCGGTCATGCCTGTTTTACAGCAGCGCCGCATCCGCCTGGTGCTCAACCTGGAGCCCAACCTGCCCGATGTGGACGTTGATCCCGACATGATCACCCGTGTGTTCATTAATCTGCTGGACAATGCCTTAAGATTCACCCCCAAAGAGCAAAGTTTGACGATTACGGCCAGTCGCGATACAACGAATGGCGCTAACGTCTTGTTTTCCGTGGCCGATCAAGGCCCCGGCGTCCCGCCCAGGTATCGCCAGGCGGTGTTTGACAAGTACTACCGTATTCCCAACAAAAACGGCGGTAAAGGCATTGGTTTGGGATTGGCCTTCTGTCGCCTGGCCGTAGAAGCGCACGGGGGACGCATCTGGGTAGACCAGGCCCCCGGCGGCGGGGCCTTATTTAGTTTTACGCTGCCGTTGGCCGCCAATGCCGCGGCGTCTAACAACACCAATGAGTGAACGACTTTATTATACCGACGCCTATACCACCCGCTTCCAGGCTACCATTCAGGAGCGAACGTCGTACCAAAAGCAGTTAGCCGTGGTGCTGGACCGCACCTGTTTTTACCCAACGTCGGGCGGGCAGCCCTTTGATGAGGGGCATATTGCCGGCACGCCCGTCATTGACGTCGTCGTGCGGGAGAGCGATGAGGCCGTGTTGCACGTGATGGCCGGCGAAATCTGGTCAGGCGACGAAGTGACCGCGGAAATCAACTGGCCCCGCCGCTTCGACCACATGCAGCAGCACACCGGCCAACACCTGCTGTCGCAGGCATTTCTGCGGGTGGCCCAGGCGGAAACGGTCGGCTTCCACT
>CAZDSN010000598.1:0-3127 GCA_964507675.1 uncultured Ardenticatenaceae bacterium
CATCTGCCGCTTTGCTCAGGTAGAAAGCGATGGGAACTGGCTCCGCCTCATACGCGCCGATGTCGCAGGCCGGGCCTTGTGGTCGAGGCACGCCGCGCTGGTCGGTAGGCGGGCAGTTGGCGTTGTCGCCGGCGTCAATGGCCGGGCTGCCCGTCAGCAGGGCGTGGGTTTCCGTTTCGCCGCCGTTGTCTTGCAGCGGGCCGAGGATGGGGTCTCTGTTTGGCAGGTCTCCCGGCCCGGTCAGGTTGCATGTGCCGTCGCTGTCCAGGTTGTAGCCCAAAGACGTGATAGTATTGCCGCTGCAGTCATTGCCACTGAGATTGTTGGCGATGATACTGTTGTTGAGGGTAACGGGGGGGGTATACATTTCGGGATACCAGTTGACACCCCCTCCTGTATTGCCAACAGTGGTGCTATTACTGATCGTCAGTGTACCAAGGTTGTTGATGCCGCCGCCATGATTGCAGCAGTAGGTGGCTATGTTGCCAGAAATGGTGCTGTTGTTGACGTTGAGTGCGCCGCCCAAGTAGTTCCTGATGCCGCCGCCATATTGCGCTGTGTTGCCAGAAATGACGCTATCGCTGATCGTCAGCGTACCATAACTGTTATCTATGCCGCCGCCGTAGTACGTGGTTACATTGCCGGCAATCGTACTGTTGCTGACGACAAGCGTTCCACTGCTGCTAATGCCATGGCCTGCATTGTCCACAATCGTTGTGTGACTGATGCTGTTTCCAGAAATTCCTGACAGATTCCCAATTCCGCCGCCATCGTTGCTGCTGAAATCGCTGTAACTGATAGTAAGCAACCCGCTGTTGTTACACAGACCGCCAGCGAATCCGGCCACGTTGTCGGCGAAAGTGCTGGCGCTAACATTGACGCTGCCTGTGCTGTAGATGCCGCCGCCGTCCCCCAGGCTGGCTGTATTGCCAGAGAAGGTACTGTTAGTGACGGTGAGCATGCCGCTGCTAAAGATGCCACCGCCACGTGCATCGGTGTCGGGTGTCAAATTTCCTAGCACAGCGCTGTGGCTGAGCGTCAGCGCTCCCGTATTATAGATGCCGCCGCCATCCCCATGCGTGGCCCCGGCGCGGATGGTCAGCCCATCTACAAACACGCCCATCCCGCTGATATTGAAAATGCGCCGCGCATGGTTGCCGCTGATGGCTAACAAGTTAGTACCCGGCCCGTGGATAGACAGCGGTTTGGCAATAACCAACTCCGCGCTGGTCAGGGTGATGGTGGCGGGGAAGGGTAGATCAAACGTGATGTCCCCACCATCGCACACATCGGCGATTGCCTGACGCAAACTGCCCGCGCCGCTGTCGGCATTGTTGGTGACGACGACAACTGGCTCGCAATCAGCCGCCATGGGCGTTGCCTGCGCCGGTGGAATGAGTATGATCCCCAGCGTGAGGACGAGCAGCCAGACGAATAAGATAGATACGGTTTTGAAAACCAAAATTCGACTAAACTGTGTTGGCGAAAACATGATGATCGGCTCCTTTTGCTGACCATAAGGGCAGCGCTACAACCAACCATGCCGGTACCGTTATTTAGACCACAGGCATCAACCACACCGGGTCCCAGGTAGTTTTTCGCGCCCACGTCATCCCCGGCCATTGGCCCTCAACACCATGAGCATCAAACGCCGCCGGCTTTGGGACATGTTGGCGCGTACGCGCCAACATGTCCCCTAAAAGTGGGTGTCAGCCCCGCCGCAGGCGGGGCTGACACCCACCACGGCTAAATGCAGAGCTGTCGTTATAAGGGCGTACTTCTTTTTCACACTTTTTCCAGGATCAGGCCGGTCGTCGTCAGGCCTGGCCCAAAACCCGTGCTGACGATCTTTGTGCCGGCAGCAATCGTCTCATCCTCCGCAATTGCTTTCCAGATGTGCGGCACGGAAGCGGAGGCCATATTGCCGTGCTGGTGCAAGATACGCCGGCTGATCCCCATTTTCTCCTCACAAATCCCCAGACGGTCCCGGATGCAATCCAGGATTCTAGAGCCGCCAGGATGAACGGCAAAAACCAGATTTTCCTTCTCTGCTTCAAAATCAATCCCCACCTGTGCGCACAAATCCAGCACAAACGGGTAAATGGACTGCTGGATCAACACCGGCACATTTTTGGACAGGAACATGTCAAACCGGTAAGGTCCCGGTTCCAGCTTCATATCCTCTTGCGAATCAGGCAGCAGATGCTCCTTTATTGCCAATACCTTCAATCCACGCTTTCCCTGCCGCTCAATCTCTGTCAGCGGCATAGCTGTATACTTGATCAAACCATCGCTGAACAGGGTCATCGTTATCAGGTTGCCAGGCGTCTGGTTGAGCAGGTTGAAATGCAGCGACGACAGTTCTGAATGCACAATGTCAATCCGCTTCTTTTGCGGGGGCGCAATAAAATAGGAGGCGCTCATGAATCCAACCGCCATTCGCACAGCGGGAAAAGCGCCATAACACCCCATCTGGTACGAGTGGGTGACAGTCGTTTGCAGCCACCGCTTATCGGAGAAGAATCGTTCCACCGGGCTGGGCGAGAGATACCCCGTGCAGCTTACGTGGATCACATCGTCAGGGGGATCCGTTTCTCCGGTGTAGACCCGTTCCAGGAACTCATACACCATTTGACGGTAGGTTTGCAGCCGTACATCCACCTGACGGCCATTTGGATCGTCCCGTATGTTATCCAACAGCGGCGGCAGTTCCCGCCCATAATCGCTGGGATCAGCGTCAGCCACAGAAGCAGGCAGGGTTACCAGTTGGCGCTGGCTAATGACGTCCGGCGAAGTGCTAAAACGGGTCATCAAACCCTGCACTTGCCTGAAGATCTCCGCAATGTCGCCCGGCGCTGTAACGTGCTCATCAATGCAGCGGACGGTGGCCAGCAGCCAGGTGGTGTAGTCCAGGACTTTTCCCTGGGGAATGGGGTGGTGTAGTATTACGGGTTGGAAATCTGTGAGAACGACGGAGAGATGGTGTGTCATGACTATTCCTCTAGCCCGTGCTGCGGGGAGCAGCGGGCAGCAAAAATGTGGTTGCCGGATGGCAGCCAGTGAACCTATCAAAGATTGCCCAAAAAGTGACAGAGCAAACAAAAACTGCCTGCTGAGGGTTGAGGTC
>CAZDSN010000599.1:0-3123 GCA_964507675.1 uncultured Ardenticatenaceae bacterium
ATCGGCCAGTGGCCCTTTTCATTCTGGACGGATGGGGCATACGTGAAATGGAACATGGCAACGCGGTTGTCCAGGGACGGACACCGAACTATGATAGATGGATGCGCACCCTGGAGCGCTCCATTGTAGATGCGTCGGGGGAAGCGGTGGGGCTGCCGCAGGGACAGATGGGGAACTCTGAAGTGGGGCATTTGAACCTGGGCGCAGGCCGCATTATTTACCAGGATATAACGCGCATTGACAAAACGATTCGGGAGAGCAAATTGGGGGAGATGCCGGCATTGTCCGCCGCCCTGGAGAAAGTCAAAGAGACGAATGGTAAGCTGCACCTGATTGGCCTGCTGGGGCCTGGCGGCGTCCACAGCCATGACCGTCATCTCTACGCCCTGCTAGACCTGGCGAAAAACCGTGGTCTTGACCCTATCATCCACGTCATCACGGATGGACGGGACACACCGCCGCGCAGCGCCGCTGGCTTTGTGGCCGGTCTGGAACAAAAGCTGGCTGACCTGGGTATAGGCCATATCGCCTCTGTCGGCGGCCGCTACTACACCATGGATCGGGACAATCGTTGGCCGCGCACGCAGCGAGGCTATAACGTCATTGCCTGCCATGAAGGCGCATCCTTTGCTTCCGCCAGTGCGGCCATCGCGGCGGCCCATGCTCAGGATGTGACTGATGAGTTTATCGTGCCCGTGATTATCGAATCGGCGCGGGATGTGCGTGTCCAACCTGGCGACTGCCTGCTCTTCTACAACTTCCGCGCCGACCGTATGCGCCAGATTGTGCGCACCTTTGCTTTCCCAGAGTTTGACGGTTTTCCTCGCGAATACATTCCTGACCTGACCCTGGTGACCATGACGGCCTATGAGGCTGGTTTCCCGGTGGAAGTGATTTTCGCGGATGTGGATATCAAGAACCCGCTGGCTGAAGTTTTGAGCAAATGCGGCTGCCGGCAGATCCATGCCGCGGAGACGGAAAAGTATGCCCACGTTACCTACTTTTTCAATGGGGGCATGGAGACGCCATTTGTCGGCGAAGATCGTATTTTGATACCGTCGCCACAGGTGGCTACCTATGATCTTCAGCCAGAAATGAGCGCCTATACCTTAACCGAAGCCATCGAGGAACGCATCCGCAACCAGGACGATGACTTTATCCTGGTCAATTTTGCTAACCCGGACATGGTAGGGCACACGGGTGTGCTGGCTGCGGCCATCAAGGCTGTAGAGACGGTGGACGAATGCGCAGGGCGGCTGGTAGCGGCAGTTAACGCCAAAGGCGGCGTGGCTATTGTGACTGCTGATCATGGCAACTGTGAGCGCATGGTAGATGAAAAGACGGGCATTCCACACACGTACCACACCACCAGCCCTGTCTCGCTCTTTGTCATTGGTGGTCAGTACTTCATGCTGCGCCCGCGCGGCATCCTGGCAGACATAGCGCCGACTATTCTGGACCTGATGGGCATTCCGCAGCCGCCAGAAATGACGGGGCAAACGCTCATTGAGTAACCGCCTGGCTGCCGGGTTGTCTGCCTGAATCGGGCACTACGTAAGTGGGAGTGCCCGGTTGCAGGGTGTATCTGGTTAATATGAGTATTGTTTCTGTTCAGGGTTTAGGGAAAACATTCACCGTCAAACAGAAAGCGCCTGGTTTGCGCGGGAGCTGGCGGGCGGTCTGGAAACCGGTCACGACCGAGGTGGAAGCGGTGCGCGACATCTCGTTTGCCCTGGAAGAGGGGGAAGTGTTGGGTTTTATTGGGCCAAATGGCGCCGGCAAATCCACCACCATTAAAATCTTGACGGGCATCCTTTTCCCCAGCCGCGGGCAGGCGACTGTGTTGGGTTACGTTCCCTGGCAGCAGCGGCGGCAATTGGCTTATCACATTGGTTCTGTCTTTGGGCAAAAGCCTCAACTCTGGTATCACCTGCCGCCAGAAGACACTTTTCGCCTGTTTGCCCGCATCTACGAGTTGGACATGAAGGCTTACCAGCAGCGGCGGGATGCCCTGGTGGAAGCGTTCCAGATTCAAGAGTTGATGGCAGTGCCGGTGCGCAAACTGAGCCTGGGGCAGCGCATGAAGTGCGAGATCGTGGCTTCGCTGCTGCATCGCCCCCGCGTCATTTTCCTGGATGAGCCAACCATTGGTTTAGATGTGGTGGCTAAAGAGCAGATTCGACAGGCGATCCAGGACATGAACGAACTAGACAAAACGACCATCTTTCTCACCAGTCATGACGCCGGCGACATTGAGAAATTATGCCGCCGCATCATTGTGATCAACCACGGGCGTATTATTTTTGACGACCGCACTTCGGTGTTGAAGCGGCAATTTCTGCGCCGCAAAATCATTGATGTGCGCTTTGCGGAAGCGCTGAGCGAACCCCTCACTTTGCCGGGCGTGACGGTGTTAAAGCAGGGCGCGTATGGCGTCAAGTTGGAATTCGACAGCCGGCAGCGGCATGTAGAGGCTGTGGTGCAGGAATTGATGGGGGTGGCGCCTTGCGTGGATATTAACATTGCCGATCCGCCCATGGAAGAGATCATCCGCGAGATATATACCGTCGCCTGACCGCGAGCAGCCACTCTTAAACGAGTATGGACTCGCTCAAGCGGCGAGACACACCTGGGAAGCGCCTGGCAGCTAAACTGAACCTTATGTTTTACCGTGTGCGTGTTGCCGGCATTAAATATAGCGCTATTGCCCTGACCAATTTGCAGAACCAACTGGCGTACGTGTGGGATGCGCTTAACCGGGCGTTTTTCATCTGGTTGTTCATGTTTATTTTTGCCCACCTGTGGCGGGCGGCTTTTGCGGTGCAGGGTGTGACAGAAATTGCCGGCATGACGCTGGCAGACACGCTCTGGTACTTTCTCATTGCTGAAGTCATGCAGCTAGGCCAGATTCGGCATGACGTCAATATTACGCAGGAAGTGAAAGATGGCTCCATTGCCTACACTATTGGCAAGCCGTACAACTACCTGGCATACCATTTTAGTAATGGGTTAGGGGAATCGGCGCTGCGGATGTCGCTCATTTTCTTATTAGGCGCGCCGCTGGTTTTGTACTATGCCGGCATGCCTCCCGTCTCCCCCCGGCACATTCCCTTTATTTTCCTC
>CAZDSN010000600.1:0-3123 GCA_964507675.1 uncultured Ardenticatenaceae bacterium
GAAAATTGGGTATACGGCCGTTGCCGACTTCCACGAATATTACTTTTTGTAAAGCAGGGGAGATGAGGCAAGTCCCTCTATTTATCCGAATCTGAATGGTGGATAAAGCGGGAGACAAGTTGGTTTAGCTGTGAAAAGCTAATTGGCTTCAGGAAAACAAAATCTGCTTGAGATTGTAACATGGAGGCAAATAACGCATCGGCCGTAGCCAGCACAACGCGGGTTTTGGTGAAGCGATCGTCACTGCGAATCTGCTCCAAAAGTTTCTCTCCGTCAATACCTGGCACATGCAAGTCTAAAATTATTACCATGGGAACCACTTCGGTTAGCCGCTGTCGGGCTGCCAGACCATCTTTAATCGATTCCGTGTAAAAGCCTGCCTGCTCCAACGCCTTGGTGAAAACCAGGTTCTGGTCCTCATTGTCTTCAATGATCATGGCCAGAGGTCTGGTCAGTGGTTTTGTATCCAAATTTTCATCCATAGCGTAACCTCATCGCATCTTATCGGTCTATTTTGCCAGTTGCAGGGGCAAAAGAATGGTGAAGGTGCTGCCACGTCCCACTTCACTCTCTACGCTAATTGAGCCATTCATGATGGTAATTAATTGATGCACAATTGCCAACCCCAGCCCCACACCGCCGAATTCGCGTCTGGTAGTTTCATCAGCCTGACGAAATGGCTCAAAGATATATTCTTGGGTTTCGGCAGACATGCCGATTCCAGTGTCTTGGACCCGTAACGCCCAATGTGAATCACCTTCCCGACCCACACAAACCGAGACACGGCCGTTTCTGGTAAATTTGATAGCATTTACAACCAGATTACGCAGACTCTGCATAATTCTTTCTTTATCCCCAATCAACACATCCGGCAATCCTGGTTGAATTTCAACGTCCAAAACCAAACCTTTCCGCTCAGCCAGTGGTAAGCACTGCTGATACACTTCCCGAGTCAGCGCCTGAGGTGAAAATTCCTCTTCTTTTAGGCGCAGCTGCCCCAGCTCAATTTGGGACTGATCCAATAGCTCGGCAAAAACATGCTGTAAGGCTTGCGAATTTTTGAGAATGCGAAAGGTAATGTCTTGCTGTGCCGGAGTGAGTGGTCCATATACATCTTGATGAAGCATTTCAGACATGCCCATCAAAGCGCCCAGCGGCGTGCGCAGTTCATGGCTGATTCGGGCCAGCAGTTGGGACTTAAATTCATTGGCCTCGGTTGCTTTTTGGGCCAGGACTTGAGATTCCTCAATTTGAAACGCTAATTCCTGTTCATTGCGACGGGCTCGATCTAACGCACTGCGTAAACTGTTGATGACCAAAGAAAGCAGCCCAACTACCCCGATAACCACCACGGAAAACTCAATCCAAAAGGTTGCCAGCGTAGCGTAAGTAGCTGGAGAAGGTATCCAGCCAAGCTCATCCCCGTAGTACATCAAGCCGGTCACCACAATCGACAGGATGCCAAAAACTAAACCAGCGCGCGATCCCAAAAGCAGCTCGGCAATCAGAATAATGCCGAAATAGGCAGACATAGTTGAGCCGCGAAACCCGCCAGCCTCATAAGTGCCATAAGAGACCACGGCCCATAAGGTGAAAGAAAGCAGAAACCCGGCCAGATACACAAAGCCACGACGCAGTAAAATGAGCATCAATAGTGACCATAATGCCAGCGTAAGCTCTATCAGGACACGGCCGATTTCCGGCGTCATCAGAAAGGCCGGAACGCTAAACATCATCACCAACGCCATCACCACAATGAGGATAATGTGCAAAAGCCTGGCAACACGAGTTTTTTCCTCGTTACCTTCAAACATGGGTGGGGCGAACAAGGTTTGCAGGTGACCTACCAAGGCTGTCTCCTGGCGGAAAGCTGTGCCACCTGTTCATAGACCTGAACTGTCTCTTGAGCCATTCGTTCGGCAGAAAAATGAGTATGTACGGCTGTATATCCCCGCTGTGCCAATTCGCGGCGTAGGGTGGCATCACCCAGCAAAGTGGCCAGTTTCGCAGCCAGGTCAGCTGGGGCTTCTGGTTTGTGGAGCAAGCCGCCGCCCGTAGCCCTGACCAGTTCTGGGAACGCGCCATGCTCCGGTTGGACCACCGGTATACCACTGGCCAACGCTTCTAAGACGGGCAGCCCCTTGGGATCGCGGTAGATCGTTGGCACTGAAAAAACATCCAGGCTCTGGAAAAAAGCCAGCTTTTGCTGCCTGTCTACGGTGCCCAGAATTTCGACCTGCTCTTGTAACCCGGCTTGCCGAACGCGGCGGCGAATGCCATCCACATAGGCAGCGTGCGCCCGGCTAAGATAGCCAGCCGCTTTGAGGCGCAAACCAGGGAACTGGCCAGATTGACTGAGCTGAATAAATGCCTCCACCAGAAGATGCAGCCCTTTTTCGGGCGAAATGCGGGCCAGATAGCCAATTGTGAGGGGATTTCCCGGTGGTTTACTGCTGCGATTCTCATAATCCTGGAGTGCAATGCCTGGTCTGACCAGCGTAATTTTTGCCGGGTCGATGCCAACGAGCTGCCCAAAATAGTCGGCATAGTAGTGGCTAATAGCAATAAAGTGATCGATATGCCCGGCATTTTTGCGGATCAAATCAAGCGCCTGGCCGCGGTAAGCTGCGGGCAGGCCATCAATAAAGATATCTTCGCCATGAAGTCCGCAAACAATAGGCACATTGAGCGCTTTTTGGAGAGCGAAGACCGGGCCAGAAATGAGGGTGTTGGTAATGTGTACCAGGTCTGGCTGTAAAGAGGTCTTGAGCCAATTTACCATTTCTTCGAGCAGTGCTTTCTGGTTGCCTGCTTCTCCCCGCAGCATAGAAAGCGTTAATTCGGCATTTTGTGCCGGGTCTACGGCCGTCCCAATGTCGAAGTGGGGCATTAAGCGCAGCAGCGCCTGGGACCCCGCAATCTGCAAAAGCCTGTCACGCCAGAAGGAGCGGCGCGGGTAGCGCTGCAACAAGTAAGCTTGAATGCCGCCATAAAAGACGTGGTTTTCGCTGACGCTGTCTTCATCGACGCGCAGAGGTGTGTACATGGGGATCATGCAGGCATCGTGGCCCAACGATTTGATCGCGGTGATCAACGTGTTGTCGCGCATGCAACTGCCGCAGT
>CAZDSN010000601.1:0-3121 GCA_964507675.1 uncultured Ardenticatenaceae bacterium
CCTTCCCCCTTCAGGGGGAAGGGGGCTTTTCGGAGAGGGCGAGGGGCGCGGCGCGCCCCACGCCCGACATTACCCCATACCTGACAATAGGGGCGGGATTACCCGATTATTTTCTCAATGTGCAAAAGGGGCAGTCCCCAGGGGGGAAGGGCGTCGGGATTACCTGATTATTTTCTCAATGTGCAAAAGATGCCCGCCGTTCGCATCTGAGGATACGAACTCCTCATTTTACGTTTGATAGGACAGTAGCCTGGATGAGAGCCATCTGTTATAATTCGGGTTGTTGCGAAAAGTTGCAATAGCAAAAATTTGCACAAGGCTGCTCGATGACTCATTACCGCCTCAACTACTTCAACCTTATCCGTGAAATGGGCTATCGCCTCACGCCGCAGCGGCAGCTTATCCTGGACACCATTTGTGAGCAGGGAGGTCATGCCACCGCCCGCGAAGTGTACGAGCGCGTGCGCCAGAAAACCCCCTCCATCAATCGGGCCACCGTCTATCGGGTGCTCGATTTCTTCTGCGAACTAAACCTGGCCTCGAAGACAGAGTTAAACGGGCGCACGCTGTATGAAATTGTGGGGGAAGCGCCACACCATCATATTGTTTGCAGCCAATGTGGACAGGCGGCGGTGGTTCCCGATGAATACTTCAATGAACTGACTGCGCATATCTGGCAGCAGCACGGATTCAAGGCAGAGCTGAAGCACATGGTCATTTCGGGACTATGCCGGCACTGCCAAACCCTCCCGCCCAACCTATGAGGAAACTAATATGTCGCTCTTAACCTCCCCTATCCTGGCTTCAGTTGCGTTATTGCACATTCCCGATGGATTTCTCAACCTGGTTATCTCCCTCCTCTGCTGGCTGATCACGCTGGTTGTTCTGGCTGCCGCCGTGCGCGCCACCCAGCGGCAATTTGACGAACGGCTGGCCCCCGTGGCCGGTATCATGGCCGCCTTCATCTTCGCCGCCCAGATGATCAATTTCCCCGTTGCCGGCGGCACTTCCGGCCATCTGGTAGGCGCCACCCTGGCTTTCGTTGTACTCGGACCCTGGCTGGGTATGTTAGCTATGACGGCCGTTATCGCCTCGCAAGCCATCTTTTTCCAGGATGGCGGGTTGGTGGTGATGGGGGCGAACCTTCTGGTCATGGGCATTGTGCCGGGCGTTATTGGCTATGGCATCTACCAAATGAGCCGGGGGCGCAGCCGCACCGTGCAGTTAACCGTCACGGGTGTGGGGGCCTGGGTATCCATTATGGCTGCCGCATTAGTCGTGGCCCTGCTGTTGGGCGTCAGCGGCACAACCAGTTTAAGCATAGCCATTCCCGCCATGCTGGGCATTCACGCCCTAATTGGCCTGGGTGAAGCGCTGATAACGGTGGCTGCCCTCAGCTTTGTGATGCAGACCCGCCCTACGCTGGTGCAGGATGGCGCTGTCTCCGGGCAGAAGCGGTGGGCTGTTGCCGGCGCGTTGGTCACCCTGCTGGCGCTGCTGTTGGCGCCGCTAGCTTCCGCCTCCCCGGATGGGCTGGAGTGGGTGGCTGAACAGAGCGGCTTCCTGGACACGGCGCAGAACGCCCCTTACAACCTGCTGCCCGATTACACGCTGCCATTTCTGGGCGAAACAGGACTTTCCACCATCCTGGCCGGCCTCGTTGGGGTCCTGCTAGTGGTTGGCGTCATGTTTCTCCTGTTTCGCGTGCTGCGCCGCCCGCACCAGGTCAGTTAGAGTCAGGTTCCCGTGCACGCCAACACCTTTGACCGCTTCGAACACCGTCACAGCCTGATACATCAGCTTGATCCGCGGGTGAAGGTTGTGATCACGCTGCTGTTCATCGTCGCCAATGTGCTGCTGCCCGACGGGGCGTGGCCGGCATTTCTGGCTGCCTGGGCTTTCTTGCTGCTCATCACTGTCCTGTCCGATTTACCCCTCTTCTATGCTGCCAAACGCTCATTCGTTGTGCTGCCCTTCACCCTGGCGGCCATCACGGTCATGTTCACTCTGCCGGGGCAGACGCTGGTATCCTGGCAAATAGGGTCACAGCAAGTGGTGATCACAGACGTGGGGCTTCTCCGCTTTGTCAGTATTGTTATCCGCAGTTGGCTCTCCATCCAGATGGCTATCCTGCTCACCGCCGCCACCCAACTGCCCGATCTATTACACGCCTTGCAGCACCTGCGCGTGCCCCGCATTCTGGTGGCCATTATCTCGTTCATGTACCGTTATCTGTTTGTGCTGGCTGACGAAGCCATGCGTCTGCTGCGGGCGCGGGAAGCCCGCAGCGCCCAGGGGCAGGCAGGCAAAAGCGGCGGCA
The DNA here is from genome assembly GCA_964507675.1 of uncultured Ardenticatenaceae bacterium. Taxonomy (GTDB): domain Bacteria; phylum Chloroflexota; class Anaerolineae; order Promineifilales; family Promineifilaceae; genus JAGVTM01. The sequence goes on from CAZDSN010000601.1 coordinate 2,321, forward strand.
CAATCTTGTGGCGCGCCCGCGTCGCCGGCCATATGGTGGGGCAGCTTCTGCTACGCAGCCTGGAACGGAGCGACCGCGTCTACAACGCCATGCTGGCGCGGGGTTATGATGGCCGGCTGCTGACGCTTAACCCGCACCAGATGCAACCCGGCGACTGGCTGGCGGCTGCTTTGGCTGTTATTTTAATTGCCTGCATTCAACTGCTTGGCCGTTTGCTGTCCATTTAGCTACATGCAGACGTTCAACTTCTGGGAGAAGTTGAGCGTCTCAGGAACGTTGTATGCCTGTCTTCCATCACAAAGCCGACCCCAGCACCGCGCCTCTGCCGGCAGCCGGCGCCCCCGTTATTGCCGTGCAAGACCTGACGTTTGCCTATGCCGACGGGCAAGTCGCCCTGCACCACGTCTCTGTCAGCATTCAGGCCAGAGAAAAAGTAGCCCTGGTGGGACCAAACGGCGCTGGTAAAAGCACCCTCATGCTTCATCTGAACGGCATCCTGGGCCAGCACGATAATGGGCATGTCACGGTCAGCGGCCTACCGATCAACAGGGCTACCCTCCCCCACATTCGCGCCAAAGTGGGCCTGGTTTTCCAGAATCCAGACGACCAGTTGTTCTCGCCCACCGTTTTTGAAGACGTGGCTTTTGGACCGCTGCATATGGGCTTTCCCGAACAGGATGTGCGGGCGCGGGTAGAACAGGCGCTGGGACAGGTGGGCATGGCCGGCTTTGGCGAACGGCTGTCGCACCATCTCAGCATCGGGCAGAAGAAACGGATCGCCATCGCCACCGTGTTGTCTAT
>CAZDSN010000602.1:0-3120 GCA_964507675.1 uncultured Ardenticatenaceae bacterium
CGAGCGCTGGTGCAGGCGGCGCGGCGGCTGGCGCAGGAGCATGGCTACCAACGGCTGGCCGTGATCAGCGCCATTGGCACGCGCCGTTATTACCAGCGGTTGGGGTTTGCATTGGATGGCCTGTATATGACCACGGCGTTGTGAGGGCGCGGCCTTGAGGCTGCGGCCTTATGAGGCCGCGTTTACGGGCGAGGGCAGATGGAAATGAAGATTTTTTCGGTGGCGGAAATGACGGCGGCGGAGCAGGCGGCAGCGGGGGCGGGGGTCTCCTACGCGCAGATGATGGAAAATGCCGGCAAAGCCGTAGCCGACGCTATCCTGGAGCGACGAAATGTGGCCGGGCAGCGGGTGACCATCCTGGTTGGGCCAGGCAATAATGGCGGCGATGGTCTGGTGGCTGCCCGCTATCTGGCGCAGGCGGGCGCGGACGTGGTTTGCTACCTGAGCCGGGCGCGCCAGGCGGAAACAGACGCCAACTACGCCCAAATCCAGGAGATGGGCGTGCTGGCTCTAACGGCAGATCTGGATCAAAGGTATCGCGTGCTGCATCACCGGCTGAATATTACGGATATTCTGGTGGATGCTTTGCTGGGCACAGGCGTGACCCGGGCTATTGGCGGCGACCTGGCCCGCCTGCTGCGGCAGGTGCAGATGGGGGTAGCGGAACGAAGGCAAAATCTGGCGGCTGCCGCCGCGCCGCGTCTTACGTCTATTGCCGGCATGACGCCGCCGCCGCCACGCCCATTCATAGTAGCCGTTGACTGCCCCAGCGGCCTGAACTGCGACAGCGGCGCGCTGGACCCGCTGGCCGTAGCCGCTGACCTGACGGTAACGTTTGCCGGCCCCAAGCGGGGTCATTTCCTCTTTCCGGGGGCGGCGGCGTGTGGTGAACTGGTGGTGGCCGACATTGACATTCCGTCTGATTTGCCCGCCGTGCAGAGCGTCAATCTGGAGCTGATCACGGCGGCGCAGGCGCGCGCCTGGCTGCCGCCGCGCCCTATGGATGGGCATAAGGGCGTCTTTGGCAAGGCGTTTATTTATGCCGGCCAGGCGCAATACTGGGGCGCGCCGGTGTTGGCCGGATTGGGGGCGCTGCGCAGCGGCGTGGGGCTGGCCGCGTTGGGCGTGCCGCAGGCCATCCGGGCCACAGTAGCCGGGCAACTGCCGGAGGCAACCTATTTACCTTTGCCCGATGAGAGCACCTTGGGACCGGCTTCGGCTCGCTTCCTGTCTGCCGAGGAGATGCTGGCAGGGCGCGCCGCGTTGTTGTTTGGCCCTGGGCTGGGGGCAGCGGTTGATTTTGTGGCGGAACTGCTGGCGGCGGCGCAACTGCCGCCGCTGGTGGTTGACGCCGATGGCCTGAATGCGCTGGCGCAACTGCCGCAATGGCCGCAGCGCCTGCCGCCAGAGAGCGTGTTGACACCCCATCCAGGGGAACTGGCGCGACTGTTGGGCGTACCATTGGCGGAATCAAAGGCGCAAGATCGGGTGGCTGTGACGCAGGCCGCGGCGGCTCAGTGGGGCCAGGTGGTGGTGCATAAAGGGGCGTATACTGTGGCGGCGGCTCCCGATGGGCGAACAGCGGTGCTGCCTTTTGCGCATGGGGCGTTGTCGGTGGGCGGGAGTGGGGATGTGCTTGCCGGCATTATTGTCTCCTTGCTGGCGCAAAATGTGTCTCCTTTTGTGGCTGCTTGCCTGGGCGGCTATCTGCATGGGGCGGCAGCCCTGCTGGCGGCGCGGGCGCAGGGGCCGGCGGGCCTGCTGGCGCGGGAGATTGCCCATCACATCCCCTACGTGCTGGCGTCTCTGGCAGGATAGCCGCCGCCAATGTGGACTCCCATTCCACTTTGCCGCCAGTTGTGAAAAAATTTGCAAACTCTTTCCAGCCGGCATATAATACATTCCGCAGTGCACTACCAAAGTGTTCATGTTTTTCCCTGCTTCAATGCCTCGCTTCCAGCCCCTGGCTAAATCGCAGCAAAAATTGTTGAAGCGCCCCAATTTCATCACATGGAGGAAGATGTGAGAAAAATATTGTTTGTGTTGTTGGCAACGTTTACGCTGTTTGTCTCCAGCGCGTTTGCCCAGGAAAATGTGACGACTGCACCAGAGGTGGTGGTCACCCTCACTTCGGATTTGCCCAGCGGCCAGCTCGTGGGCACGCGTATCAATTGGACCATTTCGGTTGATAACCCGGATCCTCATCTCTATCGTCTGTCCGCCGGGCGTCAGGGGGAACCAATGCGCGTCGTCTACGATTACACGCCAGCTAATGTGTTGGAGTGGGCCACCCTTGGCGATGGGCTGTACATTATTCAAGGCTCGGCCAAGAATCAGAATACAGGTCAGGTGACGACTGTGTCCCAGGTTTTCCTGATGACGCCGCGCGCACCGTTGGCGCCTGTCGTTTCCGCCACGCCTAATGCCCTGGTAGCGCTGTACAGCGCGCCTAAGTGCCCGGCTGGTTACACCATGCGCGTGGCTTTCATTGAGTTTCAAACAACCCGACCGTCCGCCACCACCCACAAAACGTGCGATGGCGCGCATACCATGAACTTCTACGTGGGCGGTATGCATGAAGGCGGCCTCTATTTTATGCTGCACCAGGTATTCACCCCGCAAGGGGATCTGGCGGCTAATGGTACATTGAAGTTTTTTGTGGCCGGCACTGCGCCGCTGCCAATACCAGTGACTGGGCCTGAGGTACCGCCAGGCGCCGAAACCAGCATGGCTGACCGTATCGTCTTGATGTCGCCTATCCAGGGGACGGCAGAGTTTCCGCAGTACCCGCGCGCCCACGATCTGTTGGGCCGCATCATGTGGTATTACGATCGCGACATGGACCTGAACCCAAGTCTGTACCAGCCTGTTCCCGGCGGCACATTCCTGCTGGCTGTAGGGCGCGGCGAGTTGGAAGGCCAGATTCTGCGCGAAATTGATCTGGCCGGGAACGTCGTGCGCGAAACCACAGTGGAAAGCGTTAACGACCAATTGGAGGCGATGGGTTATACCGACCCGCTGACGTCTTTCCATCACGAAATTCGTTTGCTGCCCAACGGTCACTACACTGCGCTAGGCTCTGTGGAAAAGATTCTGGTGGACGTGCAGGGACCTGGTCCT
>CAZDSN010000603.1:0-3120 GCA_964507675.1 uncultured Ardenticatenaceae bacterium
ATGAACCAATCTCCAAAGTCCAAAGTTGTTGGCGAACGAACCCTATGGTTCGTACTCGTCGATTCTCGATTGAGCGAAACAGCCCGGGAAAGCATCGTTGCCACAGATGCGGTGGTCTTCGTTAGCCCGGCAAGCCTTTGGGAGATCGCCATCAGATCAGTTTGAGCAAGTACGCGCTACCGATGCCTTTTGCAACGTTCTGGTAAGAAGAGATAAACTGCCGGGGAACGTCCGGCAATTCTTCAAGGTATTCAGGGTATCCTTATGGAAAATACGCATGTATATCTGGAAACGCTCACCCGTGAAATGCAAAAGCCAGAAGCGGAGGTTTTAACGCGAGCATTTCAAATCGGTTTGCGGCAAATGTGGCGTGAATACATTCTGGGACGCTACTTGCGCCGCGAAATCTCGCGGGAGGAAGCTATTGCCGCCATAGGCATTGATTGGATAGAGATAGCCGAACGTCAACAAGAGGCAGTTCTGGAGGATCTGGCGTGGGCCATGAAGGAATAGAAGCCGTATTAGATGCTGGGCCAATACTCCATCTGGCTGAGATTGATGGGTTATCTCTACTATCTGTCTTTTCGAGGCTGCACCTGCCACAGGCCGTATGGCAAGAAACTGTTGGGCTTAGCCGCATATCCGAAGCAGATATGTTATTGCTGCCGAATGGTCGCCGGCATTTCCCCTCCAGGCAAGATGTGGAGGAGTTTGTCAATTCACACGGGCTTGAGAAGCTGCATGCCGGCGAACAGGATTGTCTCTATTTGTGCCGGCAAGCAGGCATTCAGACAATCTTGTCGGATGATCTGGCAGTCCGAGAGGCAGCAAAACGTTTATTACTGACACCAGTCGGCTCATTAGGTGTTGTCGTAAGAGCGTATTGGATCAATCGCATCACCCTTAGCCAGGCAAAGCAATACCTGGCCGAGTTGTATGAGATAAGCAGCTTGTTTGTCACGCGGGAGATTATCACTCTGGCTATTGAGCAATTACAGGAACATCCACGGAATACCTGAATGGCGCAACAAACCCCCATTTCGCCCTGAAAATCCCCGAAATCTGCATCCAATCTGCGAAATCTGCGTCCCATCTTGCTCCCCAAAATTAACCATTCACCCATTCACCCATTAATTATTCCCTCCCTTCACCCCTACAAAATATCCAATATATCCGCCACCAGATCATAACGCCCAAACGCCGGCATCAAATACACCCCCTGCACAAACGGTCTCAATTCTTGCAGCAGCTCCTGCGCAATCTCCACCCCTTCCTGCTGTGGATTCTCGCTCTGCCGCATCCGCCGGCGATAACTTTCGGGAATGTGAATCCCCGGCACCTCATTATGCAAAAATTCGGCGTTGTTGCTGTTATAGAGCGGCTTAATGCCGGCAATCACCGGAATCAAATCCCCATATTCTGCCTGATACTGCTGTAAAAACGCCCGCGCAGCCTGGGGATTGAACACCGGCTGCGACAACGCAAAATCCGCCCCGCTGCGAATCTTCTTCCGCAGCAGCTTCATTTCCCGTTCCGGCTCGTTCGACTCCAGATTCAACGCGCACCCCACCACAAACCCCGTTGGCTGATCAATAGACTGCCCCGCCTTATCCATCCCCTGGTTTAACTGCGTCTTAATCAACTCAATCAAACCCGTTGGCACAATATCATAATTATCCATTGCCTCTGGATAATCCCCAATCCGCGTCGGATCCCCCATCACCACAAACAAATTCCGCACCCCCAATGCATGAGCCGCCAGCAAATCCCCCTGCACCCGCAGCAAATTCCGCCCCCGCGTCGGAAAATGCAAAATAGCCTCCATCCCCACCTGCTGCTGCAACAAATACGCCGCCGCCCATGCGCTCATCCGCATCCGCGCCAGCGGACTATCCGCCACATCAATGAAATGCGCCCCCGCCTCCTTTAACATGCGCGCCCCCGCCAACAGCCGTTCCGTCGTCAAACCCCGCGGCGGACTCATCTCCACCGTCACAATAAACTGCCCCGCCCGCAGCATTTCCGCCAGCGCCGTCGGGCGTTCTGCCGGCAATATCCTCCCTTCTCCTATCTCCACCGCCGCCTGCGGCAGTTCGCGCGGGCTGGGTCCTGGCGCATCCAACGCCTGCCGCATCGCCGCAATATGCGCCTCGGTTGTGCCGCAGCAGCCGCCCACCAGTCGCGCCCCCGCCTTCACAAAAGCCCGCGCATAATCCCCAAAATAGGCTGGCGTCGCCGGATACAACACCCGCCCCCCTTCCGTCTGCTCCGGCCAACCCGCGTTCGGCGACGCCGCCAGCAGCGCCTCTGGCGCCGCCTCACGCATCCCCACCACCAACCGCAGCGCCTGCGCCGGCCCGCTGCCGCAGTTCACCCCAATCACATCCACATCCAGCGCCGCCAGCCGCCGCGCCACCTCCGCCGGACGGTTGCCCAGCAGCGTGCGGTCATCCCGCGTAAACGTCATCTGCGCCACAATCGGCAGGTCAGGCGCTACCAGGCGCGCCGCCCGCACCGCCGCTTCCACTTCTTTCAAATCCGACATCGTTTCAATGAGCAGCAAATCCACGCCGCCCGCTCCCGGCAGCCCTTCAGGCGCATCCGCCAGCGCCGCTATCTGCTCCGCGAACGCCGCCTCCGCCTGCTCCTGCTTCACCCGCCCCAACGGCGCCAGGCGCACCCCCAACGGCCCCACCGAACCAGCCAGCAGCACCGGTCGAAACGCCCCCAAAATCACCCGCCGCGCCAGCGCCACTGCCGCTTTATTGACTGCGGCTACCTCTTCCTCCAGCCCATACTCGCTCAATTTGAACCGGTTCGCCCCAAAACTATTCGTCTCAATAATGTCCGCCCCCGCATCAATATACAGGCGATGAATCTCCGCCACCAACGCCGGATTATCCTGGCAAAGCGCATCAAAACACTGCCCAATCATGGCCCCCCGCGCGTGCAACATCGTGCCCATCGCCCCATCCAACAACAAAGGCCCCCGCCTCAACCGCTCTCTAAACGCCTCACGGTTCATCACATCACCTTATCCCCAAACATAACCCGCGCTCCCCCCCCAAAAAAACGTAGCGCGCACTTCTTGAACATTGAGAAAATAATCGGGTAATCGCC
>CAZDSN010000604.1:0-3119 GCA_964507675.1 uncultured Ardenticatenaceae bacterium
CGTATGCCGGCATTCTCTACCTCCACTGGTACGACGAAGCCCCCAACGCCAACCGCAGCCAATTCCTGGACGAAGCCCTGGAACTGGGCAAGCGCGGCTGCGTCTCCCTCCTGGTGGAAACTATGTGGTCCGACCGCGACTGGTTTATCAAGCGCACGCAGGCGGACGACTACCCTGACTCCATTCGCCAGGTTATCGAACTACGCCTGGCGCTGCGCCTGCTGTTAGCCGAACAGGGCGTTGACCCTGCTCGATTGGCTCTGGTGGGGCACGATTTTGGCGCCATGTATGGCTTGCTGCTAGGCCGCGTGACGCCCCGCCCAACCTGTTATGTACTCATGGCCGGCACGCCGCGCTTCCCTGACTGGTACCTCTACTACCCGCCGCTGGACGGTGCGCCCCGTCAGGCTTTTGAGGCGCAGATGGCCCCGCTGGATCCCATCAACAATGTAGCCGCTCTGGCCCCATCTCCCATTCTCTTCCAATTCGGCCAGCAAGACCCGCACGTCCCTGTGGAACAGGCGCAGGCATTTTACGACGCTGCCGCCGACCCCAAGGAACTCCGCTGGTATGATGCCGGCCACGATCTGAACGAAGACGCCGCCAACGACCGCCTGACCTGGCTGGCAGCGCAGCTTAACCTGCCGGCAACTGCCCATTAAGCATTCCCACGGATCACTATGAACGAACGTCACCATCCCTGGAACCGTCATCTTCACCGCATTCGCGAACGCTACCCTGACCTGACTATCCAATCGGTTTCCCTCAATCAGGATGGTCAGTTCAATGATGTCCTCATCGTCAACGAAGCCCTCGTCTTTCGCTTTGCCCGTTATCCGGCTGCCGCGGCTCGACTGGAGCAAGAGATCGCCATCTTGCAGCTTATCCAAAATTACGTCACGCTGTCTGTGCCTCGCCCGTTGTTTTATGACCTGGAACAGGACCAGCGGCGCATGGCTTTTATGGGTTACTCTATGATCCCTGGTCGTCCGCTGTGGCGGCAGGTATTCAACCAGATTACCAATCCTGAAGCGCTGGATACGTTGGCGGCGCAGATTGGTACTTTCTTGCGTGAACTGCACCATGTACCTGCCGACGTGCTGCGGCGGCTGCGACTGCCCGTGGCGGATCGGCGCGAAAGTTACGCCGCCATGTACCAGCGGGTGCAAACAGAGTTGTTTGAATATATGCGCCCGGATGCGCGCCAGCAGGTAGCCCGGCAGTTTGAGGCGTATCTGGACGATCCTGCCATGTCCACCTTCACGCCTACGCTGCGCCACGGCGACTTCGGCACCGGCAACCTGTTGTGGGACCCGGCTACGGAACGGCTGACGGGGGTGGTTGACTTTGGCGAAGCCGGGTTAGGGGACACAGCGGTAGATTTTGCTGGCCTTCTCGCCAGCTTCGACGAGGATTTTTACACCCGCTGCAGCGATTACTACCCGGAAATGAGCACTGCCGCCGCCCGCGCCCGCTTCTATCAGGGCACGTTTGCCCTGCAAGAAGCCCTCTTTGGCCTGGAAAATGGCAACGCTGACGCTTTTGGCAGCGGCATTGCGCCATACCGCTAGGGGTAGGACAATTCGCCGAATTGTCCCGAAACGGAGAAGTTCAACTTCTATATGACAAGAGGCGCACAATGCGCAAGGTACGCTGGGGATTACTGTCTACCGCCCATATCAATCGCGCCCTGATTCCGGCCATCCGGGCTGCGGCGCGGGGAGAACTGGTCGCTGTAGCCAGTCGCGACGCCACCAAAGCCGCCGTCTATGCGCAGCAGTGGCAGATTCCCCACGCCTTCGGCAGCTACGAAACTATGCTGGATTCTGGCATGGTAGATGCTGTTTACATCAGCCTGCCCAACCACCTTCATGCAGAATGGTCCATCCGGGCGCTGCGCAGTGGCATTCACGTCTTGTGCGAAAAGCCTCTGGCTATTACGGTAGAACAGGTGGATGCCCTGATTGCCGCCAGCCAGGAAACGGGCTGCGTGTTGGCTGAAGCGTTCATGTACCGCCACCATCCCCAGACAAAAATTGTGGACGACTGGGTGCGCGCCGGCCGCCTGGGGGAGATCAGCCTGGTGCGCGGCAGCTTTGACTTCGCCATCCGCAGCCGCGACAATATTCGCCTGACACCGCAGTGGGGTGGCGGCTGCCTGTGGGACATTGGCGTCTACCCGCTCAGTTTTGCTCAATTCATCCTGGGCGGCCCGCCACTGACTGCTGCCGGCAGCCAATGGCTGGGACCCTCTGGCGTGGATGAGACGTTTGCCGGCCAGATGCGCTATGCGGGCGGCTGTCTGGCGCAGATTGCCGCTTCCTTTCGCACCCCGTTTTACACCGTGGCCGAGGTCATTGGCACAGAAGGTCGCCTGCATCTCAACCGCCCTTTTACGCAGATGCACGACAACCGCCGTTTGCTCTTTTTCCCCAAGGATGGCGAGCCACAGGAGATACCCGTGCCCGAAAAAATGCTCTATCTGGGCGAAGTTGAAGACATGCACGCGGCTATTCTGGATAGCGCTCCGCCTTATCTGACGCTGGACGAATCCCGCAACCATGTACGCACTGTGCTGGCGCTTTACGAATCTGCCCGGCTCGATCAAACGGTGATGTTGTAGATTTGCTTACCCCTTTGCCGTTCAGGAGCGGCGCGTCAGATGGGCGGGTTGCCAACCCGCCCTACGGGATTGACTATTTTCGAAAGAGCATGCCTCGTTCATTAACTGTTGACTCGCGTTACGTGCAGGATGTGTTACAGCGGCTTGTCCGGCTGAACTCGGTGAACCCTTCGCTGGTACCGGGGGGCGCGGGCGAGGCGGCTATTGCTGCCTACGTCGCTGCGCAGTTAGACCAATTGGGAGTGTCCGTGCAGGTCAGCGAGGCAGCGCCGGGGCGGCCCAACGTGATAGGGAGGTTGCCAGGGCGTGGCGGTGGTCGTTCTTTGCTGTTAAATGCCCATATGGACACGGTGGGCGTAGAGGGAATGCTCGACCCTTTTGCGGGGGCAGTGCGGGATGGCCGGCTGTATGGGCGCGGCGCTTATGATATGAAGGGGGGGCTGGCGGCTATGCTGGGGGCGGCGCAGGCGTTGGCGACAGCCGGCGTTGTGCTGCA
>CAZDSN010000605.1:0-3115 GCA_964507675.1 uncultured Ardenticatenaceae bacterium
GTAGCGCCTCAGCCTGTGCCTGGGCGTGGGTGTGTACCACAGCCAGGTGCGTCAGCGGAGCCGCTTGTGTCAACAGGTCGAGCAACCGCTGCCAGCCGCGGCGATAGGTGTGAATCCGCTCAATATCCAGTACGCTCTGGTGCATTTTGACGATGGGCTTGATGCTGAGCACCGCTCCCAGACCAAACTGCGCCCAATTGACGCGACCGCTGCGCCGCAGGAATTCTAGCGTATCGAGCAAAGCGAACACGTGGGTGCGCGGCTGCGCCTGGTGCAGCAGCGTCATTATTTCGGACATAGAGTGACCGGCGCGCGCGGCTTGCGCGGCGATGACTGCCAGCCAGCCCAAACCCATGGAAAGCTGTCCAGAGTCAAACAAGGTTACGGGCACGTCTGCCGCCTCTTCACTGCCTAAACGGGCAGCATTGAGCATACCGCTCAGACTGCCGGCAACATGAAGGGACAAAATCTGCCCGGCGCCAGCGGCAGCTAACTTCTGGTACGTCTCGGCAAAAGCGCCGGAAGCTGGCGCGGCTGTCGTCGGCGGGGAAGTAAAAGTAGGCAGCGCTTCGTAAAACTGCTGGCGCGTCAAATCAACGCCATCGAGATAGCTTTGTCCGCCGGCATTAATGTAAGCAGGTATGACCGTGATGCCGTGCTGTTCGGCCATAGACGCCGGCAAATCACAGGTACTATCGGTCACTACCTTAATCGTCATTGTTATTCTGCACCCAGAATGAAGAAATAGTGCGGCTGTCCACCCGCCACCAGTTCAATCTCCAGATCAGGATAGAGCGCCTGAATCTCGTCCGAGAAGGCTTCCGCCTCTGTGGGGCTGATATCCTGACCATAGTAGACAGAGACCAATTCACAATCCGCCACACCCATTTTTTGCAGGGTGGCGGCCAACACTTCTGTCAAGGTTTCACCGGCGGCGCACAGGCGGCCATTGGCCAGACCAATGTAATTCCCTACCTGCACGTCCACGCCATCCAGAGAAACGGTGCGGGTGGCTGTGGTGATTTCACCGCTGGATACCTGAGCGCAAGCGGATTGCATAGCAGCGGCGACCTCGTCGAAATCGCCATCGGCGCGATAGGCAAACAGAGCGCTAACGCCCTGAGGTACGTTGACGGTGGGAACCACCATGACATTTTTGGGGCTCAAACTGCGGGCCGTTTCTGCCGCCAGAATAATGTTTTTGTTATTAGGCAGCACGATCACTTTATCGGTAGGCACATCTTGAATAGCCTGGAAGATTTCTTCGGTGCTGGGATTGTTGGTCTGGCCGCCATCTACGATGTTGGCCGCGCCCAAACTGCGCAGAACTTTAGCCAGACCCGCGCCCGGGGCCACGGCTACCACCCCGATTTGCCCTGGCAGCACGCTCGATTCCGGCTCAAGGTTCAAGCTAAACGCCGGCTCCTGGTGATTGCTCCTGCCAGTGGCAATAATCTCTTCCATTTGCATTTGCATGTTTTCCACCACCACATCGGTGATGTGTCCCAGGCTGATGCCATAGCTCAGGGGAATGCCAGGGTCTTTCACGTGCACGTGCACTTTGATAGTATTTTCGTCGCCCACCACCACGGTGGAATCCCCCATGGCGTCAATATGGGCGCGCACTTCCAGCACATTGAGATTTTGCCCCAGCAGAATAAACTGAACGTCATAGGGGTTCTCTACCCCTTCTTCCGGGGCGACGCGGGCCTGAGCCGACAGCTCCGCGGCTACAGGTTCGGCGGTAGATGCCGGCAGCGGTTCCATCACCCCCATCCGGTCACCTGCCGTGTAGCGCAGCATCCCTTCCAGAATATATACCAGCCCCTGCCCCCCTGAATCCACCACACCCGCCTGCTTCAATACAGGCAGTTGCTCCGGGGTGCGTTCCAGCGCCAACTGCGCCCGTTCCAACGTGCGCTCCAACATAAAGCGTAAATCGTTATTCTTCCGCGCCGCATCTACCGCTTCTAAACTGGCTTCTCGAATCACCGTTAGAATAGTGCCTTCGACGGGCTTCATCACCCCTTTATAGGCCGTATCTGCCGCTTCCACAAATGCCTGGGCCAGGTCTTTCGACGTAAAGATCTCCTTACCGTCCAGGCTCTTGGCCATGCCCCGCCATATCTGGCTGAGAATCACGCCCGAGTTGCCCCGCGCCCCCATCAAGGCCCCTTGCGACAGGTCCTTAGCCACCTTGCCTACATTCATCTCCTGGGTATCCCGAATCCGCTTATAAGCAGAACGCATGGTGAGCAGCATGTTTGTGCCTGTATCCCCGTCGGGCACAGGAAAGACGTTCAAACTGTTGACATGCTGGTGATGTTTCTCTAACCATACCAGGCTGGCTAAGGCGAGCTTACGCAGTTGTTGCCCATTACACGTATACCATTTTTGAGCTGGCATCACTTTTTCCGTTTCCTCAACTATCACACTAAATCCTCACTTCTTACCCGGCGTCCCTCATCACCCCGTTTGTTGGTGGCAAAACGGAGGATAACAAAACCCCTGGGGCAGACTGGCTTAGTTTTCAAGCTGCACCAATCTAAAATCGGGTAAACACAGAACGAAACACCGTCCTTATTCCTGCTCTTCGCTCATGCGCAAACCCTGAACATACACGTTCACGGCGCGCACCGGAATGGCTAAAGCCTTCTCGACGTGAAACTTGACGGTGTTCTGAATGCTTTCGGCGACCACGCGAATGCGCGTGCCATATTCGACAATGACATAGACGTCAATGATCAACTGGTCATCTTCCAGTTTGACTTCAATGCCCCGCCGGCTGTCTCGTGATAAGACGTTGCTAATCCCATCTGCCAGGTTCTTATTGGCCATGCCCACGACGCCATAACATTGATGCACAGCCTGATTGGTGATGGTAGCTACCGTCGTTGTGGAAATATCAATTATTCCCAATTTTTCCTCTTTGGTCGGCATGGAAACTCTCCTGGAAATGGTTTCACGCGGTGGCGCGGAGATAGCGAGAAAAGGGTAATCAGGCAGATTGCGCTCTGGTCTTCATCCATCTTTGTGCGCCGTCGCGGGTCAAAACTCCTACGAAAATAGTGGTCAGTGAACGGTGGTCAGTGGTCAGAAAATTCGTGCCATTCGT
>CAZDSN010000606.1:0-3111 GCA_964507675.1 uncultured Ardenticatenaceae bacterium
GCCCTACAGTACCCCTTCCCTGGCAAGGGCGGCGGGATTACCTGATTATTTTCTCAATGTCCAAGAAGCCTATATGCTCTGCTAACAGGAGTAGAAATGTGAAGAACTTGTTCTTTGGCCCAATGAAGCGTTTGACGGCGATGATCGGCGGAATGGTGTTGTTGGCTGCGGCTTGCGCTGCGCCAGCCCAGCCTGATCCAACGCCCACACTTCTGGCAGCGTCAACAGCGGCGGTTGTTACTGAGCCTGCTTTGCCGTTGCCGGCGACGTTGCCAGCGACTGTTGTGGTTGAAGCCACCTTGCCAGCGCCAGCCGTCACCACTGCTCCAACCGGCTTGCCTGAGGTCACGGAAGCTGCGCCGGTCGTGGCGACGCTGGATATGAGTCAGGCGATTTTTACGCCGTCTCAGATGGAAGGGCCGTATTATCCGGTGGCCAAACCTGAGGAGCGGGACAACAATCTGGTGCAACTGGCGGGAGCCGCCAGCCTGGCTCAAGGAGAAACGCTGCTGCTGGCAGGAAGAGTGTATGATGCCGCCGGCAGCCCGGTGGCCGGCGCGGTGATTGAAATCTGGCAGACGGATGCTGCCGGCATTTACTTGCACCCCAACGACCCCCGCTTGCCTGACCGTGACCCCAATTTCCAGGCATATGGCGAAGCGGTAACCGCGGCGGATGGCAGCTACTGGTTTCTGACTCTGCTGCCAGGTGCTTATGAAAACCGCCCCCGCCATATTCACGTTAAGGTCAAAATGAACGGGCAGGAGCTGCTCACCACGCAGTTCTATTTTGCTGACGATGTACTCTCTAGTGGAGATGCACTGGCGCGCAGCGCTGGCGACGCCCTGGGGGCGTTATTGGTAGAAGTGACTGCGGGAACGGATGATGCCGGCAACCCCCTCCTCCTTGGTCAACGAGACGTCATTTTGAGCAGCTATCATGAGTGATCCTGAAATCAACGTAGAAGAAATTATGCAGCAAATCCGGGCCGAAATCCTGGCCCAGCGCGCCGCGCAAGCCGGGCAGCCCCCGGCTGTATCCACCGGCGGACGGCGCTTTTCGCCTGAATTTTATGAGCACCTTTATCAGGCTGGCCTGGCCTACGACCAGATCAAGCCGCAGATTTTCGTGCGCCAAGCGCCGTTCCCCCTCATCGGCCCCTTGCTCGCCTGGGCGCGCCGGAAGGTTCACGAACTGGTTTTCTTTTATGTAAATCAGTTGGCTGCCGAACAGATCAAGGTGAATACCCATCTGCTGCACGCCCTCAATGTACTCAGCCAGGACCTGGAGCGGGAGGAAACACGGCAGGCAGAAGATCCCTTACCTGATACCCCAGAGGATTGAGTGAGCATCAAAGCGGCATTTGTGACGCCCTGGTATGGCCCGGATATTCCCGGCGGCATGGAAGCGGAGACGCGGCAGACGGCAGAACATCTGGCCCGCGCCGGCATTTCCGTGGAAGTTTTGACGACGACGGTGCGCGATTTCTTTGGCGACTGGGGCAAAAACTACCATAAGTCAGGCGTGGAAAGCGTGAACGGCGTGACGGTGCGCCGCTTTCCGGTGCAGAAGCGGGATCGGGCGGCCTTCGATGCCGTCAACTGGCGACTGATGCACAACCTGCCCATCACGCCTGCTCAGGAACAGACGTATATCAACCAGATGCTGCGCTGCCCCCGTTTGTACGAACATATTGAGAGGGAATGCCGGCACACTATCTTCCTCTTCATCCCGTACATGTTCGCTACCACCTATTATGGCGCACAAATTTGCCCGCAGCGCAGCGTCGTTATCCCATGCCTGCACGACGAGAGTTACGCCCGCCTTTCCCTGTACCGCCAGGTCTTTTCCCACGCGCACGGTCTCGTTCTGCACACCGACGCCGAACTGGCGCTGGCGAACGACCTCTATCCGCGCTCTCCTGACCAGATTCGCACCGTATTGGGCGAGGGCGTAGATACCGATTGGGCGGGCGACGCGGCTCGTTTTCGCCAGAAATACGGCATTGCCGGGGATTTTGTGCTGGTGGCCGGGCGAAAAGATCAGGGCAAAAATACGCCGCTGCTGCTCGATTACTGGCGGCGCTACATCTACCAGCGCCGCCCGCTGCTGCGGCTGGTCTTCATTGGCCCCGGCGACATCACCGTTCCCCCTGACGTTGCAGAAACCGTCATAGACCTCGGTTTCCTGCCGCGTCAGGACAAATATGACGCCTACCACGCCGCGCTGCTGCTGTGCCAGCCTTCTGTGAACGAGAGCTTCTCGCTGGTGCTGATGGAAAGCTGGCTGGCGGAACGCCCCGCCCTCGTCCATGCAGGCTGCGCTGTTACCCGCGAACAATGCCAGAAAGCCAATGCTGGTTTATACTTTGCCGATTATGATGAGTTTGCCGCGGCGCTTGATTACTTACAGGCTAACCCCGACACAGCCCGCATCCTGGGGCGACAAGGTCGCCGCTATGTGCTGGCTAATTTCCATTGGGATGTTGTGGTCGCCCGCTACCAGGTTTTGCTGGCGGGCGTCGTGGGCGATGGGGAATGGTAGAAGGTATTCGTGAGCGAAAGTTTTGCTTATACAGACCCGCTGCCTGAGGGGTGGCTGCAGATGGATGCTGGGGATGAACTGCTGGCGCAGGTGCAGGATAGCGTGGCGCAGCGGGCGCAGGTATGGGGAGATGAAGGGCCTCATTTTGCGGCGTTTGCCGGCATTTCCTCCTTCTCTCTCTCCCCTGCCGTCCAGTTTGAATCCGTTGCCCATCATTTGCAGCAGGCGTTAGAGCTCATGCAGCGTCAAGATGCCGCCGCGGTATTAGCCCCCTCCCCGGCGACGCGGCTGCCCCTGTTGGGCAGCCTGTGGGCGCTCATCCGCGCCCAGGCGCACCAGCTTGCTCTCTTTTATGTCAACCGCCACGCTGCCCAATCTGTTCAAATCAACCAACATCTGCTGGCAGCCTTGACTGAACTGGCGCAGGTCGTGGCGGCACAGCAAGAAGCAGTTACTCGTTTCCAGGCTGAACAAGAGGCCGCTGAACCTGACGAGGGGGCTTTGTAGGGGGATTAAGCTGCCCATATGACCTATGAAAAACAGTCCTTTATTGACTTCGTTTGCCCT
>CAZDSN010000607.1:0-3100 GCA_964507675.1 uncultured Ardenticatenaceae bacterium
CCGAATGGTGCGCCGCCGCTCATGAGGAACTCGTTCAAAATAGTGGGACAAAACGCTGTTTTGTCCTGCGCATGCGCGCAATTTTAGCAAATTGCGCCACCATTTTTATTGCGCCGACTTTCATTGCTCACAGCGCGCTTAATCATATCAGATTCGAGCCGGGTGGGTATGAACTGCCAGCTCATATCCAACGCAGGCCTCGTGGATAATGGTTCTTAACCACATCAGCCACCCGCTTACCCCAGCCCAATGGATAGCCATCTACGGTAACCAGCAGCCAGCCATCGGGGCCCGGACGGCGCAGCGTCTGGCCGCGCAGGTAAACCAGCACGTCAGGGTCGTCGGCGCGCAAATCGAGCGTATAACGGGCGCCAGCCGCCGTCAGACTCATAGCCAGGGCGTGGCTGGGTTCAAACCGGTTTTTCTTGATCACGCCCAACCAGCGGCCCGGATGGATCGAGCGCAGCCCTGGCAACTCAGGCGCATCCGGCAGCGCCTGGTAAAGGAAGCTGCCTGCCTGGTGCAAATTGTCAACTGCCGGCATTTCGGCCAGATACTTATGGCAGAACTCAGCATACCGCGCCCAGGTCTGCCGCCCTGGCGGCGTAGGGGTCATAGTGGGCGCAGACGGAGCCATCTCCCCCATATCGCCGCGGCGCAGCGCTGCCACAAAATGTCCCTCGCCCGGCCCCGTGTGCGGCCACAGCCGCACCGCCCGCCGCAGCGCCGTTGGGCCGGCCGGCTCTACCCACTCCGGATGGCCGGGGTCAAAACCAGTCTGGCGAACGACATCGGCCAGTTCAAAATGGGGATGCTCACGCAAAAAGGCAGCTATCACTCCCTCGTTTTCTTCGGGGGCAAATGTACAGGTAGCATAGACCAGCCAACCGCCTGGCCGCACCAGCCGCGCTGCCTGCTGCAAGATCGGCCCCTGCCGCAAGGCGCACCCTTGCACCAGTTCGGGCGACCAATCGCGGCGGGCGCTGCCGCTCTTGCGAAACATGCCTTCACCCGAGCAAGGCGCGTCAACCAGTACCCGGTCAAAAAATGCCGGCAACCGCTGTGCCAACCGGACGGCGGTCTCATTCAGGATCACGCTGTTTTGTACCCCCCAGCGCTCCAGGTTCTCCGCCAGATCCCAAACTCGTTGGGGGTGTATTTCATTAGCTACCAACACCCCCTGGTTCTGCATCAGGCTGGCCAGGTGCGTAGTCTTGCCGCCGGGAGCCGCTGCCAGATCCAACACCCGCTCCCCTGGCTGCGGCTGCAAGAGTTCCGCCGCCGCCATCGCTGACGGGTCTTGTAAATAATAAAGGCCGGCGGCAAAATAGGGATGTTTACCCGGCCGGGCCGCCTCGTCTGGCAATAAAAAAGCGGCGCTGCTCCAGGGCAGCGGCTGTAACGGGAAAGGCGACAGGGCCGCAAAAGCAGAGGGACTCATCTTCAGCGTGTTTACACGCAGCCCAATCCGAGATGCTGCCAGGTAACTGGCGTGAAACGCGGCGTACTGCTGGCCCAGCAGCGCTTCCATACGCGCTAGAAAAAGGGACGGCAGCGGCGGCAATCCACTATCTTCCATCGGACCTGCTCCAACCAGAAAAGAGGGCGCTGCGCATCACGCCCCAGGCAACTATTCTTCCCCGGTCACTGGTTGGCCGCCAGGAACATACCGGCCCACAATACGATTCTCGGGGCGCAAATACTGCTCGCGCACCCGGTTCAAGTCCGCCAGAGAAACCTGGCTTAAGTTGTGCAGCGCATTCTCAAACCAGCCGTAATCCCCGGTCACCGATTCCGCCAGACCTATCATTTGCGCCTGCCCGGTGACGCTTTCGCTGGCAAACACAAACTGCGCCTTGGCCCGCTTCAGCGCCTTATCTAATTCTGTCTGGGTAATCGGCTCGTCAGCCAGTCTATCTAACTCTGCTTGCAACGCCGTCTCAATTTCGTCCAGGGTGCGACCAGGGCGAGCCACCGCTTCAATCGTGTACAGGTATGGGTCAATTGTAGGGGCCAGACCGGCTGAAGCGTGCGCCGCCAGTTCTGTCGTCACCAATGCCTTGTACAAACGAGAACTCTTGTTGCTGCCGCCGCCGCCAAAAAAGCCGAGGCTGCTGCCGCCAGCAAAGGCGGCGTTGAGCAGCGTCAATGGATAGTAGTCAGGTTCATTTGCCGAGGGGGCGCGAAAGCCGTAAAAGAGGTAAGAGGTATCGCCAGGGCCAGACACAGTCACCCGCCGTTCTCCCCGCTGCGGGGGTTCCTGCCGGGCAATGGGCGCGGGCGTATCGCCTGGGGGGATAGCCCCAAATAGTTCGCGGATACGGGCCATCATCGGTTCTGTCTGAAAATCCCCCACAGCCACGGCAATAGCGTTATTGGGCGCATAGAAACGGCGGTAATGGCCGTACAAGTCATCTCGCGTCATGGTTGTCAGATCAACTTCATCCCCAATAACTTCGTGATGGTACGGGTGAACCCGAAAAGCAGCCGCCTGCAATTCTTCTGTGAGCAAAAACGTGGGGTAGTTCTCATACATGTGGCGTTCAGAGATAATGACCGTGCGCTCCGTCTCCGTCTCATCAGGCTCCATGATGGTGTTGATCATGCGGTCAGCTTCCAGGCGCAAGGCCAGGTCAATGCGGTCAGCGGGCATGGTTTCGTAGTATGCCGTAAAATCCAGCCAGGTGAAAGCGTTCCACCGTCCTCCCTCACGCGACACGGCCCGATCCAATGTGCCGGCAGGGAACTGCGGCGTTCCTTTGAACATCATATGCTCCACCCAGTGCGAGATACCCGTCTGACCAGGTTTTTCATTCCGGCTGCCAACGCGATACCAGACGAAAAAACTGATTACAGGCGCATGGTGCATCTCTCTAAGCACGACTGTCAGGCCATTATCAAGCGTGGTCTTGTAAATGTTAGACGACATGAAAACTCCGTTGTTGGTTGGTAGTTGTTCCTTAATCCGTTAGCCATACCAGCAAACCCGCCTGTCTGCTGTGCACAATCCGCAGAATTATAGCACTGGCTGGAGAGAAAAGGGAACGGGGCAAAACAGAGGGAGCATGACCAATTTCTATCTATTTACGCCAGGTTGGCA
>CAZDSN010000608.1:0-3100 GCA_964507675.1 uncultured Ardenticatenaceae bacterium
GCGATAGCGATGGGAAAATCGTTATCGGTTTCGCTTTCGTCATCGTAATCGAATAAAAACGATTACGATAGCGATAACGACAGCGATTGCGATTATGGTTGGGGTTGGAAGTAAATGCGGAAAATCACGCCGGTGGCCCAATCGGCTACGTACAGGCTGCCATCTGGACCTACCACCACGTCAATGGGCGCGGCAAAGCCGGTGGCAAAATCTGTCATGCCTAGCCCCCCCGGCCCAAAACGCACTACCTTTTGCGCTCCCTCGAAGGCGCTCCACAACGTCAGGAAGATGTTGTTGTAGTAGCCGGGGAACTGCGTAGCGGTATAGGCGGTGATGCCGGTGGGGGCGACGTGTGGCGGCAATTGGTGCAGCGGCGGCTCAATAGTCACGCCAGGCGGCAGGGTGAAGCATTCGGGGCAATCGTACCAGGGGTAGCCATGCTCTTTGCCGGGTAGCACCCGGTGAAATTCATCGGGTGGGCCATAGTCGGGGGCGTTGTCCGCGGCAAAGAGGCGGCCGCCAGCGTCCCAGGCGATGTCGAAAGCGTTGCGCAGCCCGCGCGCATACGTCTCAATTTCGCCGCTGTCGGGGTGGAAGCGGAGTATGCTGGCTTCCCACGGGTGCAGCCTGTCTTGCACATCGGTATCCAACACCTCGCCGTGATCGGCGCGCGCGCCTACGGCCAGGTAGCCGTAGCCGTCGGGGCCAAAAGCGATGCCGTTGGCGGCGTGCATGCCGGCATAACAACAAGGCACCCCCCCTATCACCTGCCGCACTTGATCCCCTTCCACCACCGACACCTGCGCCTCGCTGTCGCTGACGCGGCTGGAAACATACAGCCTGTCCGTCCCTGGCTGGAAGGCCAGGGCTACGGGCACCAAAAAACCATCCATAAACAACGCGGCCTGCCCCTGCGCATCAACGGTCCATATCTTCCCCTGCATCGTGGCCACATAGAGCAGGCCATCTGGTCCAAAGGTGATGCTGTTCGGACTGCCCTCCACCAACGCAAAATGCTGCGCGCGGAAGCCTGGCGGCGTCTGGATGCGGGCTTCCCAACCGGCAGCGTCATCGGGGCAGGGGTAATCCTGACAAGATTGGCCCCCTTTGGGCAAAGCGGGCACGGGTTCGTTCAATGGCCCGGACGTAGGCGTGGGACTGGGCAGCGGCGTGGGTGTGGGGGAAACGGGCGGCGGCGTAGCGGTAGGCGGCAGGGTGGCTGCTGCCGGCGCCGGCACAGGCGTGTCGGTTCGTGTAGCCACAACGTGTGACTGACGTGGGGTAGGTGTGGCTGCTACGGTTGGCGCGGGCGGTTGGCTGGCGCCGCCGCACCCCGCCAATGCTCCGACGATGCCCACCAGCAGCAGAAACATAACGACCGCTTTGCGCCTCAAGTTCATTGGCACAAAAAGACCTCACTTTTCCAACAGCAGCGTCACAGGCCCGTCGTTATGAATCTCCACCTGCATGCGCGCGGCAAAGACGCCGGTGGCGACGGTGAAGCCTGAATGCCGGCAGCGCTCCGCAAAATACGCCACCAATGGTTCAGCCTGTTCCGGACGGGCTGCATCCGTGAAAGAAGGGCGGCGACCTTTGCGCGCATCGCCATAGAGCGTAAATTGGGACACAATCAGCAGACTGCCCCCCACGTCGCGCAGCGACAAATTAAACTTGCCGGCTTCGTCCTCGAACAGACGCAAGTCGGCAATCTTCTGCACCAGCCAATCTGCCTCCGCCATGGTATCGCTGTGCGTGACCCCTAACAGCACGACAAAACCCGGCCCAATCTGGCCCACGACTTCACCGCCAACCGTAACAGAAGCGTGACTGACCCGCTGCAACAAAGCGCGCATACTAATTTCCCGTTGCCTGTTTTCTGTTGTCTGTTACAAAATCCCCACCTGGCTGTAATCGCCCAACGCCAGCTTGTGCGAAGTCGGTTTGGTGGGGGAGCGGTTGATGACCGCGTGCCGGCCAATCAGGCTGTCCTGAATGCGCCCCTGGATGTCCTGAATCTGGGTGTGTTCCAGGACGATAGAGTGTTCGATTTCGCTATTTTCCACCAGCACATGGTGGTAAATGCTGGTGAAAGGCCCAATGTAACTGTTGACAATGCGCGTGTTTTCGCCAATGATGCTGGGTCCGCGCACCACGCTGTTGACAATTTCCGCGCCCCGCTCCACGGTGACGCGGCGATCCACCTGGCTCTGGCTGTCCACGTAGCCCTCTATGAGGTATTCGATCTCTTCCAACACCAGGTCATTCGCTTCCAGCATATCATCAGGCCGGCCTGTGTCAATCCACCAGCCGCGATGAATGTAAGGATGGACGGCAAAGTTGTGGTCTACCAGCCATTGGATGGCGTCTGTAATTTCGTACTCGTCGCGCCAGGAGGGGGTGATCTCTTTGACCGCTTGCAGCACGTGATGGTCAAACATATAAATGCCCACCAGGGCCAGGTCGCTGGCCGGCTCTTTGGGTTTCTCAACCAACCGCTTGATGCTGCCGTCGCTGTTTAGCTCGGCCACGCCGTACTGTTCAGGGTGAGCAATGCGGGTAAGCACGATCTGGCTGTTCCAGGCGCTGTTGGCGAATTCGGCAATCAGGGGGCTGATGCCGCCTTCAATGACGTTATCTCCCAGGAACATGACGAAACGATCATCCCCCAGGAATTCCTCAGAGATTTGCACGGCGTGGGCCAGGCCTTTGGGTTCTGGTTGGGGGATATAGGTTATCTGCACGCCCCAACGCCCGCCGCGACCAACGGCTTCCATAATTTCGGGCGCGGTCTGGCCGACGACAATGCCAATATCGGTGATGCCGGCATCCCGAATAGACTCAATCACCCGAAACAACACCGGTTTATTGGCTACGGGTATTAGCTGCTTGGCTTTGGAATAAGTCAGCGGGTACAGGCGCGTGCCCTTGCCGCCGCTTAAAATCAATCCTTTCATAAAATCATCTCCTGCAAAAAGAGCCCACACCGTAGGGCGGGTTGGCAACCCGCCCATGCTGCAAAAACAGGTCGCCGATTAACACAGAACCAAGACGCTGATCGGCGCGGCTTAACGCCGCCTAAACATCAATCTACGCAATCTGT
>CAZDSN010000609.1:0-3098 GCA_964507675.1 uncultured Ardenticatenaceae bacterium
GGTTCCTGGTAGTAGCGCAGCCGGCTGCGCGCCAGCTTTTCGGTCAGGAATTGGTTAAACCAGGAACGCTTGGCGGCCAGAGATTCCTCTTTCTTCAAGTGAGTCAAATCCAGGTTGAGACGCAGAATGCGGCCGGGGATGATGAAGCGGGTTAAACCTGCCGGCATTAAATCCCCCCGGCTGGCTACTGCAAACACTGTTTCCGGCGTAAACTGGGGAAACACCACCAGGGCCTGCATTTGCGGATATTGCCCCAGCAGCCTTCCTAAATCAGTTGTCAAAGTCCGTTCCACATTGCCCCAGGCGGTGTAGGCGGCCACAATGGCATTCATGACACTCAGGCGCGCTGCCCCTGGTTCAATCTCTGCCAGCAGCGCCGCGCCATCCCGGCTGAGAAAATAGCAAAGGGCGTCCCGCTCTTGTAAGGTGAGATGGGCCTGATCGGCGGCGATAGGCGTCAGCTTCAAACCAGCCAGCCCCTGTAAGTGGTTCACCAGGTCGGCAAATGGGGCCTCGCTGGAGACGGCGTGATACCAGGTGTGGAGGGCAAAGCCTTCCCGCTCGGTAGCGGCGACCTGCACCACTGTATAGGGGAAGCCAAGTTGCTTGAGGGCGGTGGAGCGAGTGGCGCCATCCAGGACGATAAATTGATCGCCCCATTCAACCACAATAGGGGGGTTAACCAGGCGGCCCTCAGCTTCCAGGCTGGCCATCAAGCGGGCTACGCGCTTTTCGTCAGTGTATTCATGGGGAATGACGCGGTCGCTAGGTACAATCTTAAGGGAAAGGGAATCGCTGGGAGGCTGCACACGCAGCAGGTCAATAATTTGCCGCGCCAGATCGCGGTCACGGGCGCGACTATCGTGGCTGCCCTTGCCGATGGGCTGGACCGGAACCAGATGAGGATGGGACAGGTGGGAATCGGGTGGCAGGGTGAGGGCCGCGCCAGCCAGGTGGCCGCTGGTTAGCGCCTGCATGACGGCAGCGCAATCCACAATGTCTGTGTGCGCCGTGTTGACCAGAAAAGAGCCTGCCGGCATCAACGCCAGTTCATGCGGACCAATTAGATGGCGGGTTTCTTCATTATACGGCACGTGCAGGCTGACGAAATCCACCTGACGCAGCAAGTCGGGCAGGTCAGCCACCTGCACGCCCGCCGCCAGGGCCAATTCGGGCGTCAGGCGGGGCTGGTTGACCAGGATGGCCATGTCAAAGGCGCGGGCGCGTTTGGCAACCTGGCGGCCAACGCGGCCAAAGCCCACCAATCCCACGCTGCGGTCGGCCAGGGAAAAGGCGCCGCCCAGTGTGGCCAGGCGCAGCAGCAAGCTCATGGTTTGTTCGGCCACAGCTACGGTATTGCCGGCATCCCCTGAGCGCACCTCAATCCCCATCAGGCGTGCCGCGCTGACGTCAATCTGATCCAGGCGGCTGCCTGTGCAGGCGATCACCCGCAGGTTGAAGGCAGCTTCGATTAGCCGCTCATCCACACGGGTATCGCTGCCGACGATCAGGGCGTGGTATGGGCCAATTACGCCGGGCAGTTCGGCGGCCGTTAACTCCGGGCGTATGTCTACTTCCGCTACCTGGCGCAGCGGGGCAATGCCGGCATTGTCAAACGAATCAACGATCAACACTCGTGTAGGACCAGCCACAGTTGAATCTCCAATCAGGGGTTACTGTTCCGTCAGCCTGTTTATTTGTTCAAGCACGTTTTGCCAGTGCGCTTTCATCTGACGGCGCTGCGTGGAGCCATTTAGTTTTTCGTGGTGAAACCGTAGCGTCGTCTGGCTGCCTTTGGCTTGAAGATAGAGCTGCAGCGTGCTCTGGTTCTCCCAACCGTCAGGCTGCCAGGTGAGCCGTAGTTTTTCTCCAGGATACACGCTCCTTATTTCACCGCTGACGCCGTCGTCCGTGCGATAAGCGGCCCCTTTCTCCAACGTCAGGTGGTGGATGCCGCTACCCAGCCAGACCTGCAATCCTGCCGGGCTGGTCAAGAACTGCCACAGCCTTTCCGCCGCTACGGACACCGTTTTTTGCACGCCGACCTGAAAGCCTGCATCTGCCGTTTGTCCTTTCACCCGCCGCTCTCTGGCGTACTCGTACCCCACCGTTACGGCTTGCGCCCACCATTCGTCCTCTTTATTCAGGTAACCCTGGTCTAGCAGCAATCTAGCGATCTCTTTGTGCGGCAGCTCCTCCGCCCCTACTTCATCCAGCAGGGCAAACCACTCCTCCCAACTCTTCCCCGTAGCGCCTTTAACCGCTTCATTTGAGATGTTATTGTACTGTTTGTCCATTGTTCTCTCTTACCGTTCAGCTAAAGGATCAGAGTGGCGTGCTGAAAAAGCCTTATTATCTCCTATCGTTTGCCCAATCATAATCCGCTTAATTCTACCCATCATCTGCCTAACCAACCAGAAGACCGGATAGTTTGGGCGAGATTCAGCCCCAACGTCCTTCTGGCGTGCCAGCATGGCGCGCCGTGAGGGAAGTGGACATTTGGTGTCTCGTCAGGCATAATCTGTCAGAAAACTGCCGTTGGCGTACAAGGAGATAAACAGTTGGACACCGTTCTCGCAACATTGCTTGATATTCATTCTATCATCCGCTGGCTGGTGGTCATTGTGGCCGCCGCCGCCATTCTTAAATTTGCCCTGGGTTGGGCGCGGCGGATGCCCTGGCAGTCCGCTGACCGTGGTCTTATGTCAGCTTTTACAGGGCTGATTGACCTCAACGTGACTCTGGGCATTATCATGTTTATTGTCTGGGGCTTGCAGGACGGCGAATGGCCGATGTACCGGATTGAACATGCCGGCACGATGCTGGTCGCCGTCGTTATGGCTCATGCGACTGCCCGCTGGCGTAAAAAGGGAGATGACGCCGCTCAGTTTCGCAACAGCTTGATTGTCGTGGTTGTAGTGATGCTGCTTATTGTGGGGGGCGTAGCCAGCCTGCCCGGTGGCTGGACCCGTTGATGACTGCCGTAGGGGCAGGTTTCAAACCTGCCCCTGCATGAAGGGTTTTTACAACCCGTAAATCTCGCCGAATTTGGCCGTGACGTAGCGCACAAACGGTTCGTGCGTTAGCGGTTGGCCGGT
>CAZDSN010000610.1:0-3098 GCA_964507675.1 uncultured Ardenticatenaceae bacterium
TGTTGTCGAGGTAGATGATGAGAAAGGCTAGCCGGGAAGGGCGGCGCTCAGGGCAAAGAGCAGGCTGGTTTTGCCGCCGCCGCCGGTGAAAGCCACAATTTCCGGGGCCGGGCCGATGCCCAGGGCTGCCGGCAGTGACAGGCGCGGCGGAGAGGGTGGAATTCCCAACTGCCCCTGCTGCCAGGCGTGCAGGATGGCTTCCAGCACGCCGCCGCCAATGGACAGGGCTTTGTCGGAAATGGTGAAACAGGCGTCTACGTCGCCGCGGGCGTCTATGTCGCCGATTTTCAACCCGGCGGCGACGTGTGTGTCAGGAGCAATCAAGCCGCGTACCACGCCGTCGAAGGGGGCCAGGATAGGCTGGTCGCCAACGCTGCCCAACGGCTGGGCGGCGGTCACAAGGTCGCCAATGTTCACCAGCCAGACGGCTGCGCCGGCTGCCGGGGCGCGGATGACGCGCTCGGCGCCTTTGCCGGCCACAATGCCGGGCGTGCCTGTGTTGGGCAGGGCGCTGCCCTGCCAGATGACGCGCCCCAGGCGGTGACCGCGCATGGTTTCGATGACGGCGTGGCAGTCAATGCCGGCATTAAAGCCCGGACCCAAGGCAATCACCAATGCTGCCTGATCGAGACGGGTGTCTAGGTTGCGCTTGGCCATGCGGGCGTCAATCAGGATGGAAATAGGGTGAGGGAAGGCGGGCAGGTCGGAGGAGACGAGGACGGGAATCAAGCCAGCCTGCGCCCTGGACACAGCCTCTGCCACTGTTTCCACGCGCTGCGCCGTCATGCCTTCCACCGTTACCTGCCCGTCGCGCACAGCGGTGGCCACGGCCACGCGCCGCCGCACCACCAGCGGCTGCGCCAGTTCCAGCACGATAACAGGGAAGCCGGCCTGGTGCAAGCGGTAGATGACGCCTGTGGCCAGGTCGCCGCCGCCGCGGACAAGGGTGAGGGAGCGGGCAGGGGACATGGAGAAATGGTTAATTGGTGAATTCGTGAATGGGTGAATGGTTAATGATTTCACGCATCCGCCACTGCTTTTTGCACTTCGGCGGCGTGCGCCTGGAAGTGGCGGGCGGGGTAGTGGAACAGGGTTTCCAGGCTGACGAAGCCGTTGAGCATGGGGTCCCAGCCTGGATACTCCGCCCCTTTTTGCCATTCGTCAGCGGCTACGCGCCGCAGCGCCGCCAGGGTGAGGGCGTGCGCCTGGTCGTATTGCGCAGCCAGGTAAGCGTGGGTGGGGCGGCGTCCGCCCCAGCGGGTGTACTGTTTGTTTAACCAGTGAAAGAGAAAGGCAGGGAAATAGCGCGGCAGCCGGCCAGAGCGGCGAATCAGGGCGGCATCGGCGGGCAAGAACTTCAGCGCCACGCTCATGTGGAACAACATCTGGGCCACATTCCAGGCGGGGTTGGGGGTGGGCGCACCAAAGCGGTCGGCGGGGATAGATTGCAATAGTTGGTGAAAGGCGATGCGCGTTGCCTCCAACTCCTGCGCCAGCGCCCGGCTCGTTTGGTCAACGTCGTGCGGTTTCATTTTTGCCTTCTACCTTCTACCTTGTTATTTCCATCGTTTCGCCGTCGGCGGGGATGCGGAGTTGGGCGGGGGAGATGCCGGCATTTTGTGCCGCCTGTCGCAGTTCGGCCCGTGAGGTGAGGCAATGGTCCAGCGCTTCCAGGTGTGTGGCAATGACTGTGCTGCGCGGGGCGTACTGACATACCGTTACCGTTTGGGCGGCGTCCATGATAATGAGTTCCCGCTGGCTGCCCCACACCGCGCCGCCGGAATGGGTGACGATCACGTCTGGCTGCCACCGGTCAATGGCGGCGGCAATTTCTTTGTACCAGACGCTGTCTCCGACCCAGTAAACCGTCGGTTCCCCTGCTGCCTGTAAAATGAAACCAGACACAGGCCCCATCATCTGCAGGATGGCCGGGCTGGTTCCATGATGTCCAGAGACGCGGTGAATGTGGAGATTGTGCCAGGCATAGGCGGCGGCGACAGGCGTGATGTTCTGAAACCCTTTGTCGCGGATGGTGGCTTCGTTGGTGGGCGGGCACAGCAGCAGCCTGTCTTTGGGCAGCAGCGCTTGCGCTGTCGCGTCGAAGTGGTCGGTGTGTACATGGGAGAGGAGGGTTAATTCAATGCCGGCAATCACCTCCGCTGCCGGCACAGGTAGATCAACCAGCGGATTGCGGCTGATGTTGGCGTATGCCGGCAAACTATGTTTATCCGCCAGATACGGGTCTATCAGCAAAGTGTGCCCCGCATAGGTCAGGCGCAAGGTGGCATTGCGGATCAAGGTGAGGTTCATAGGGTTCGCTCGAACAGTGGTGAGTGGACGGTGTCGCGCACACTGGAGCAGTCTGTAAGACTGCTCCAGTGTTTAGTTTACCAGATTATTACCGTCTCTGCCGATTTGCTTTTCGCTGCCAGCAATTCCCATTACGGGACGTTCCCCCCATCTATGCCCTGGCGCAGGCTCTCGATGATTTGCCGATCTGTGGCGGCGAAAGCATATGGCTCCAACTCATCCAATGTCACCCAGGCGTGATCCATTACGCCCAGGCGCTGCGGCTGGCCCCCTTGATAGCGGGCGTGGTAAGCGTGCAGGGTGATGCGGAAATGGGTGTAAGCGTGTTTGACAGTGATTTGTGGCCGGCCCACGGCTATGTCCAGCGCCAGTTCTTCCTGGATTTCGCGGCGCAGCGCCTGCGCGTGGCTTTCGCCCGGCTCGCATTTGCCGCCAGGGAACTCCCACAGACCGCCCAACAACCCATGCAGGGGACGTTGGGCAATCAGGAAGCGGCCATCTGCGCGCCAGATAATGCCGGCAACCACGTCATAATGGGGCGTGCGCTGGCGCGGCGGACGCCGCGGGCGTTCCAACTGCGTCCCTCGCGCTGTTGCCAGGCAAAGTGAGCGCAGCGGGCAGAGGGCACAGCCCGGCTTTGTGGCTGTGCAGATGGTTTGCCCTAACTCCATCAACGCCTGATTGTAATCCCCAGGGCGGCTGGCGGGAACCAGCCGCTGCGCCAGCGTCCACAACTGCCGCTTTGTGGCTGTTTGGGTCACGTCGTCAGCTATGTCAAACAGCCGCGT
>CAZDSN010000611.1:0-3097 GCA_964507675.1 uncultured Ardenticatenaceae bacterium
TTTTTGCACGGGGGCGGCCAAAAAACCCCCCCATTTTGTGCACCCTTGACCTTACCTTGGGCCGGTGGGCACCCCGGTGCCCGCGGTTACCCCACCTCTCTTTCTAGATTGGGGTCGGCGGCTATGCGCCAACCGCGCATAGAACCGTGATGCGATTTAACGGAAAGGCGGCGCGTAGATCAAGCCACCTTCTGTATAAAGCGCATTCAGCCCACGAGGCAGGTTGAAGGGGGTGTCTGGCCCAAGGTTGCGATCGTAGATTTCCCCGTAGTTGCCAACCTGTTTAATGATCTGGTAGCAGAAGTCATTGCTCAAGCCTAATGCCTGGCCCAGATCGCCCGTTTCACCCAGCAGGTTTTGAATGACGGGGTCGTCGCCGCCCAGAGCAGCATCCACGTTTTCCGAGGTCAGGCCATATTCTTCCGCTGCGAAGGTGCAGTTAATACTCCAGGTGACAATGTCGCCCCAGTTATTGTCGCCATGACGCACCAATGGGCCGAGCGGCTCTTTGGACATGGTGACATCCAGGATAACGTGGGCGCTGGGGTCGCTGAGCAGGATTTGTTGGGAAACGAGACCTGATTTGTCCGTAGTGAAGCCGTCGCACGAACCAGAGTCATACGCTTCACGGGTGGTGTCGGCATCGGGGAAGACTTTAGGCTCAAACTGAATATCCAGGGCGCGGAAGACGTCGGCCAGGTTTTTCTCGGTCGTCGTGCCGGCCTGGACGCAGATGGTGCCACCATCTAGCCCTTGCAAGTCGGTAATGCCGCTGTCAGCCCGCACCATCATGCCCTGACCGTCATAGAAAGTAGTAGGGGCAAAGTCGAGACCCAGAGATGTGTCGCGGCTGATCGTCCAGGTGGTGTTGCGGCTCAGGACGTCAATCTCGCCCGTTTGCAGCAGCGGGAAGCGCTCAGTGGCCGTTGTAGGACGGATTTCCACAGCCGTGGCATCGCCTAAAGTCGCGACCGCTACTACGCGGCAGAAATCAATGTCGAAACCATTGTAACTGCCATCCTCATTGAGATAGCCAAACCCAGGCACAGATCGGTTGCCGCCGCATTTCAAAATGCCGCGCTCGCGCACCAGTTTGAGCGTGTCGCCGGTGGGTATAGTAACAACCTCTTCGCTGCTGGCCGGCGCGCTCACCACGCGGGTCACCTCGCGGGTGACTTCTACCGTCTCCACAGCGCCGCCGCCGCAGGCAACCAGAAACAAAACCAATAAGACCAGACTTATAATGACCGAAAGACGTTTCATATTCTTCTTCTCCTCATTTTGAACAGGGGGTTGGACGCTCCGTTACTGTGAGCGTATTAAAAGCAGCGCGCTGGCTACCAGCAAGCGGTGGGCTGCCCGATGCCGGCAAGCCGATGGCGCTCTATTCTCACAGAGGTTTCCACGATAGGCTTCACCTCCTCAGTGATTACCCAGGAACAGGAATGCAGGCAGTGGTATGCCGTCGTTATCTTGCCATTTGGGGCCACTGCTGCGCCCAAGGTGGCGATTGGATGGCCAATGCTGTTTCATATAAATGACGGACCTGCGGCAGACCAGCTGAGGTCGCCTGTGGAAATGGACACAAATTACCCCAGCATGGCATAGGACAAAAGCGGATGGTAATGGGGAATGAACGTTGCCGAGAACAGGTAACAAGGTTACAGTTATGCCATTCATTGACCGTCAGTCTGTGCGACTTTTGATTGGATTGCGCAGAATTATGCTGGTAGGCAGAAAACGAGATTCCACACCTGGTTGGAAAGTAAGTATAACCCTGCTGTAAAATTGGGCAAGTAAGCTCCGGATGCCGGATGTGCCGGCAGCGCACCCGACCGCACGGCGTCAAACACCTGACCACATCAACTTATGTCAAACAACTACGATGCAATTATCATTGGCGCGGGGCATAATGGCCTGGTAGCGGCAGCTTACCTGGCTAAAGCGGGAGTCAGGTCGCTGGTATTGGAGCGACGAGCCATGCCAGGTGGCGTAGCGGCGACCACAGAAATCGCCCCTGGCTATGCAGTAGATGTGTTGCTGCATGATGCCGGCAACTTCCGCCCGGCCATCATCCGCGACCTGTTCCTGTCCATGCAAGGTCTGGAACTCATCCCCCCCGATCCCGTCATCTTCGCTCCCCAGCCCGATGGGGATCATCTTACTTTATGGCGAGACGCCAGCCGCTCCGCCGCCGAGATCGCTCGCTTTTCGGCCCACGACGCCGCCCAATTTGCCGCTTACAGCGCCGCCATGCGCCGCAACGCGCAGTTTCTGGAACTGGTCTTGAGCCAGATGCCGCCTGAGGTAGAAAACCTGGGCGACAACGATGCATTGGGCTGGCTGGGCGTGGGAGCTGCCTTTCGTCGCCTGGGCGACAAAGGCATGTACGAGATGCTGCGCATCTTGCCCATGTCCCTGGTGGAGTTTCTGGATGAGTGGTTTGCCACCGAATCTGTCAGAGGCGCGCTGGGCAACGCCATCAGCGGCACGCATCATGGCCCCTATGCCGGCGGCACAACCCTACTGGCCCTCTACCATCATCTGGGTCACCAGGCCGGTGGCCTACCGGCTACCATGCAAGTGCGCGGCGGCATAGGCCGGCTGTCCGCCGCCCTGGTCAGCGTGATTGAATATGGTGGCGGCTCTGTGCGCATGAACGCCAACGTGGCTCAGATTATGCGCCGCGATGGCCGCGCCAGCGGCGTCATTTTAGAGAACGGCGATGCGTTCACTGCTCCTGTCGTCCTTTCCAGCGCCAATCCCCGCCATACTTTCTTTGATCTCGTTGGCCCCTACGAACTGGACCCCAGCTTCACGCGGGCCATAGACCAGATTAAATTCCGCGGGGCCACGGCCAAAGTAAACCTGGCCCTGAGCGGCCTGCCCACCTTCACTGCCCTGCCCGCCGGCCAGACTCACTTTCTGCTGTCCGGTCGCATTCTGATCAGTCCCAGCCTGACCTATCTGGAACAGGCCGCCGATGCCGGCAAATACGGCCATTTCTCCCCACACCCTGCCCTCGACATCCGCATTCCCACCTTCAACGATCCCTCCCTGGCCCCGCCTGGCGGCCACGTTATGTCTATCCTGGTGC
>CAZDSN010000612.1:0-3095 GCA_964507675.1 uncultured Ardenticatenaceae bacterium
AGCTCAACCGGCAACTGCGCAGCCACGTGCAAGATGAACCGTTGGCCCAACTGGTTGTGACGTTATATGAAGAAGATAACCTGTGTCTGGTACAGGAGGATCAACAAGCCCAGGAACCGCGCATCATCTGTTCAATGGGACTAACGTAGGGACGTAAAATGACCGGCGATCCATACAAACATTACTAGCGGTCAGTCCGCCCGAAAGGCTACGATTACACAATGACGCAATCTAACACCCAACGCGCTCGCCATTATTTACAGCAGTTTGACTTTGTCCCCCTATTTATCGAAGAATTGGGTTGGGACCACCACCGCGCCAGCCTGACCGTGATCGTAGACGATACCGCCTACGACCTGCAAGCCATCGCCCAGAAGCGAGGGATGGTTGTGTTTGCCCATTGGGCAAATGCCGGCATTCCCCTCACCAACGTGCGCAATAAGATCGAACAGCGAATCGCCCAAACGCATCGGGAGCATATCCTCATTTTCGTAGATGGGGCGCGCACGCAGCAGAAGTGGATGTGGGTGCGGCGCGAAATGGGCCGCCAGCTGGCGCGGCGCACCATAGATTACGCTCCCCAACGCCAATCCGGGGAACCGCTGCTGCAAAAGCTGCAAGCGATTGCCTTTAGCCTGGCTGAAGAAGAAACCCTGACCCTGGTGGACGTCACCAGCCGCGTGCGCGCCGCCTTCAACGTGGAACGAGCCACCAAGAAATTCTATGACCAGTTCAAAAAGGAGCGCAGCGTCTTTGAGCAATTTGTACAGGGCATTCCCGACGTAGACATGAACAAATGGTACGTCTCTGTCATGCTCAACCGGCTGATGTTTGTGTACTTTATCCAGCGCAAAGGTTTTCTGGATGGCGACCGGGATTATTTGCGCAACCGGCTGCGGCTGATGCAGCAGCGCTACGGGCAGGATCAGTTCTACTCCTTTTACCGCACCTTCCTGCTGCGCCTGTTCCACGAAGGGCTGGGGGAGCCGAATCATAATGCAGAATTGCAGCAACTGATTGGCAGAGTGCCTTACCTCAACGGCGGCATTTTCCAGTTGCATGAAGTCGAACAGGCGTACCCGGACATTCAGATTAGCGATGACGCCTTTGCCCGCATTTTTGACTTCTTCGACCAGTATCAGTGGCATCTGGATGATCGCCCTTTGCGCGACGACCGCGAAATTAACCCGGACGTGTTGGGCTACATCTTCGAGAAGTACATTAACCAGAAGCAGATGGGCGCTTACTACACCAAAGAAGACATCACCGAATACATTAGCAAGAACACCGTTATCCCATTTTTGTTTACGGCGGCGCGGCAGGATTGCGCCATTGCCTTTGCCGCTAATGGGCCTATCTGGACGCTGCCCCAGGCTGACCCGGATCGCTACATCTATGCCGCTGTGCGTCACGGGGCGGCGCACCCACTGCCGCCGCAGATTGCCGCCGGTTTGGATGACGTGGCGCAGCGCGGCTTGTGGAATACGCCCACGCCAGAGCCATTTGCCCTGCCCACCGAAATCTGGCGGGAAACGGTGGCGCGGCGGCAGCGGTACGCCAGCGTGCGGGCAAAGCTGGCCGCGGGAGAGGTGACGGAGATCAACGATTTCATCACCTATAACCTGGACATCCAGCAGTTGGCGCAGGACGCGCTGGAGAACAGCGAAGGGGCCGACCTGCTGTCCGCTTTTTGGAAGGCGTTGACGCAAGTCTCCGTGCTGGACCCCACCTGCGGCTCTGGCGCGTTTTTGTTTGCGGCGCTGAATATTCTGCAGCCGCTGTATGAAGCGGCGCTGGAGCGGATGCACGCCTTTATGGCTGAACCGGAGTGGGTCAAGCTGCACCCGCGCTACGCCGAACGCTTTGGTCGCGTGCTGGCGAACGTTGACCGCCACCCTAACTTGACCTACTTCATCCTCAAGGCGATTGTGGTCAACAATTTGTATGGCGTGGACATCATGCCCGAAGCGGTGGAGATTGCCAAACTGCGCCTGTTTTTGAAGCTGACGGCGCAGGTGGAACGGGTGGAAGAGATTGAACCGCTGCCGGACATTGACTTTAACATTCGCGCGGGTAACACGTTGGTGGGCTTCACCGCCAGGGAAGAAGTGCGGCGGGCCATGCAAGCCAAAGAGGTGGGCGGCGGCGCGCAGCAGGGGAAGCTGCTTTTTGGCGAGGATGAGGCGGCGCTGGCGGCGATTGAAGAAAAAGCCGCCGACGTGGACCGGCTGTTTACGAGATTCCGCCAGATGCAGACGGAAGGGGAACTGGCCGCCTTTGACGCCGCCGATTTTGTGAGCACCAAGCGCGCCCTGGAAGCGCGGCAGCAGGGGCTGGAAGCAGAGTTAAACCGCCACCTGGCACGGCAGTATGGCGTAGACCCGGATAAACCACAGGCGTATCAAAAGTGGCTGTCCAGCCACCAACCTTTCCACTGGTTCATCGAGTTTTACGGTATTCTAAAGCAGGGGGGCTTTGACGTGACCATTGGCAATCCGCCGTATGTAGAGTATTCAAAAGTTCGTAAAATTCATGAAGTATTCAATTATATCACTGAAAAATGTGGCAATTTATACGCTTTTGTAAGTGAAAGGTCAGCAGGACTTTTGAACAATGGGGGAAGGATTGGGTTAATAGTACCTATCAGCGCATTTTCTACAATGCGAATGTCATCCCTGCAAGAGTTGGTACAAAATCAATACACCCATTTATGGCTTCCAAACTTTGGAATCAGGCCGTCAAAACTCTTCACAGGTGCAGAACAAAGATTAACTTTTCTCATCGGGTCTAAGCAATACGATCAAACACAACAAGCTCGATGTGTTTATTCTACAAAGTATTATCGCTGGTATTCTGAGGAAAGAGAGCATCTACTAGCTGTAATGGAATATCAGGAAATTAGTAATTTTGTGAACGTATTCGGCTTTCCTAAAATCTCATCATCCAATGAATCAAAAATTCTCCATAAAATGCCCTCAAAAAGATTGAAGGACTATTTTGCAGAATCATCAAAGGATGCATTGTACTGGCATCGGATCGCGGGATATTTCATAAAAGCATTAGATTTCGTCCCCTACTTTTGGAGTAATCGGGAC
>CAZDSN010000613.1:0-3093 GCA_964507675.1 uncultured Ardenticatenaceae bacterium
GGTAAGGGTGTATCAATTGGGTTTGTAGATTGGTTCAATCTCGGAGATTGAACCAATCCAGACTACGCTAAACCACGCTCACCCCAGTAGTTTTTTCTTGTCAATTTTGCCGGCGCCCGTCTGCGGCAGCTCATCCAGGAAAACGAAGGATTTGGGCACTTTATAGCTAGCCAGCCGCTCTTTGCAGAACGCTTGCAGCGCCGCCGCCGTCGTCTTTTGCCCGGTAGCCAATACCACAAACGCCTGCCCCACTTCCCCCCACGTTTCATCTGGTACGCCAATCACTGCCGCCGCGGCTACTGCCGGATGCGCGTGCAGGGCTGATTCGATTTCGGCGGGATAGACGTTTTCACCGCCGGAAATGAACATCTCTTTCAGCCGCCCCACGATCCGGTAATACCCCTCGGCATCGCGGATGGCCACGTCGCCGGTGTGCAGCCAGGCGCGCCCGCTGGGGTCGGCGGCGATAGGGTGGATGGCGGCGGCGGTGGCTTGTGGGTTGCGCCAGTAGCCGGCGCACAGGTGCGGTCCGCGGATGACCAGTTCGCCGGCTTCGTCTGGACCGCATTCCTGCCCCTCGGGGCGCAGCGTCTTCACGTCTACAAACTGCAAGGGAAAACCGGCGTAGCCCGGCTTGCGGCGCACGTCGGCGGGCGGCAGCCAGAAAGTGTTGGGACCGGCTTCGGTTAAGCCGTAGCCGGTCTTAAAGTCCACGCCCCTTTCCCAGAACTTCTCGAACACGGGCAGGGGGCAGGGCGCGCCGCCGGAGATGACCAGCTTCAGGCGGGAGAAGTCGGCGCTGGCCCAGCGGGGATGCTGCTGCAGGCGGATAAACATGGTGGGCACGCCGAAAAAGAGGGTGGCGCTGCCGGCATCTATCAAATCAAACACCTGATCCGGGTCAAACGCGCGGCAAACAATAGACGCGCCGCCGGCAATGATCAAGGGGAAGGTAAAGACATTCAGGCCGCCGGTGTGGAAGAGCGGGGCATTCAAGATGGCCGTATCGTCGCCGGTCAGTCCCCAACTGAAGTTGGTGTTGGCGGCATTTGCCAGCATGGCGCGATGGGTGAGCACGGCTCCCTTAGGCAGGCCGGTAGTGCCGCCGGTGTAGCAGATGACCCAGGGATCATCCGCTGCCAGGTCTACGGGCGGCGGCGGCGTGGCTGGATAGCGTTCGCGGGCGGCAAAGCTGAGGTCGGTGGGGGCGGCTTTGGCGTCCAGGGCCACCCAATGGCGGATGCTGTGTACCTGTCGCAGATGACGCACAACATCCACAAAATCCGGGCCATAAATAAGGACGGCCGGTTCCGCATCTTGCAGCAGCGCCTGTAATTCTGCCGGCATTAGCCGCCAGTTGAGATTTTGCAGGATGGCCCCCAGGCGGCCACAGGCCAGCCAGATATCCAGGTAGTCGCTGCTGTTCATGGCCAGCACTGCCACTCGATCCCCCTTCGCCACCCATAAATTTTCGTGTAGCCAGTTTGTCGTCCGGTGGACACCCGCCGCCCAGGCTCCGTAAGTGAGCGGCTGGTGGTCGCGCAGCGTGTCCACCAGGGCGATCTTGTCGGGCGTCAACTGCGCCCGCCGCGTAATATAGTCGCCAATGATCATAGGCTTTCCTTATTCAGCTAGGGCAGGCGGACAGTCTGCCTACGCAATCTGGAAGATTGCGCGATTGCTTTAACTGCTGCGAGGGCGCAGCCAGGCGGCGAGTTTGGGCCACAGATTTTCCCTGGCGTTCCTGCCGGCAACAATGCCAATATGCCCCCCTTGAATGACCATCGTCTCTTTATCCGCGCTGCTGACCAACTCATTCAGAATGGTCACAGAAGGGGAAGGGGCAATGTGGTCGTGCGTGGCGGTGATACTCAACAAGGGGCTGGTGATGTCTGCCAGATTGACGCGGCGACCCGCTATCTCCAGCCGCCCCTGCGCCAGTTGGTTTTCCTGGTACAACGCCTGGATATACTTCCCATACGCCGCCCCTGGGAAATCCACCTCGTCTTGCAGCCAATATTGCAGCCCCAGGTAATCTTGCAGGCGCGCCGCATCCTGCAGCCGTTCCCACAGGCTGAGTTCCTGCCGCAGCCAGTTGCCGGGGATGGCGTGGTCAAAGGCGCCGTTCATCAACCAGCCCGGCATGTTGCCATAAGCGTCCACAATCGCTTGCGGACGGAAGCGGTCAGGGCGCGTCCAGGCGCACAGCAAGCCATCGTCGCTGAAATCAATGGGCCCCGCCAGGTTGATCAGGTTGGCGATCTCCTGCGGGTAAAGAGCGGCGTAGATGGCAGTGAAAATGCCGCCAATACAGTAGCCCAGCAGCGAAACCTTTTCCCCGCCGGTGGCTCGCCGCACCCGCTGCACCAGCCGCTGCAAATAGGTGACGATGTAATCGTCGAAGGTGTCGAAGCGGTCTTCGGGCCCCGGCGCGCCCCAATCCACCAGCCACACGTCAAACCCTTGCTGCAACAGATAAGCGGCCATGCTGCGCCCCGGCTGCAAGTCCATGATGTAATACCGGTTGATGATGGAGGGAACCAGCAGCAGCGGTTTACGCCGGGCGTCGTCGCCGCCGGAGTTCGCATAGTGAAGGAGGCGGCTCTTGTTGAGGGTGTATACTGTTTGCGCGGGGGTGGGGGCCAGGTGTAATTCTGCCGGCAGCGGCGGGCGGCTCTTCAGTTGCAGCCAGCGCCAACTGCGGGCAGCGGTGCGGCGCTGGTAGGCGGCCCAATCTTGATACAGAGCGGCGGCGGTGTTTGGTAGCATAGGGGAGTCCTGTAGGTGAAAGAAGAATAATTGATTGTTGAATGGCTGAACAGGTGAATTGTTAACGAAGCGTGGTAGTGACCGTCTGGGAGCAGCGCCCCCACGAGAAGGGCGCTTCAGGAAAAGCGGCGCTTCATTAGCCGTTCAACCATTCACAAATTCACCCATTAATTATTCCCTTGTACTGCGGGCCGTCAGCCAGACGCCCAGGGGGGGCCACAGATATTTGGGAGCGCTGCGCCCGGCGACCATGCCCACGTGTGGCCCCTTGAGCAGGAGCAGTTCCTGGTCGGGGCTGCTGACCAGGTCATTGAGAATGGTCAC
>CAZDSN010000614.1:0-3075 GCA_964507675.1 uncultured Ardenticatenaceae bacterium
CGTCAGGCGGTCCATGAAACCAACCCCGACGCTTACATCGTGGGCGAAGAGTGGTGCAACGGCAGTTCCTGGTTCAACTGCAATGAGTGGGACGCCACCATGAACTACCAGTACAGTTCGTCCATGCTGAGCTTCTGGCGCGATACCACCTTCATTGACAATGACCACAACAGCGGCAGTTCTGCCGGCACGCTGGCCCCCCTCACCCCCTCCCAACTCAACGAACGGCTGCGCAACTGGCAGGAACGGTATCCCGCCGCAGCGTACTATGCCATGATGAACCTGTTGGGCAGCCACGACACCAACCGCGCCTTGATTATGCTGGATGAAGGGCCCGGGAAGAACGACGCCGCCCTCTACGACGATCCCAACTACGACTGGAGCGACGCTATTGCCCGGCTCAAGGGCGTGACCCTGCTCCAGTTCACCCTGCCAGGCGCGCCCACCATCTACTATGGCGACGAAGTTGGTCTGGTAGGCCCGGCGACCAACGATGGCAGTACCCTCCAGGACGACCCGTACAACCGCATCCCCTACCCCTGGTTGGATGAAAGCGGTACGCCCTTCTACACCCACTTGCAGACGGAAGCGGGTCAGGCGAACCTGCGCGACCAATACACCCTGTTAGCCAACACCCGCCAGGCGCATCCCGCGCTGCGTACAGGCAGCTTCGATACACTCCTGGTAGACGACGCCAACAACGTGTACGCCTATGGCCGTAAAATGGCCGATAACTCCGATGCCGCCATCGTCCTCATCAACCGCGCCGCCTTGCTGGAATCCCTGGTGACGCTGGATGTCAGCGGCTACCTGCCCTACGGCGCGGAGTTTGTGGACGTTCTCAACGGCAATGCCGTCTACACGGTGGATGGCTCTGGGCAGTTGACGGTGAATGTACCCGCCTTCTCTGGCGCGCTGCTGGCGCTGAATAACGCCCTGTCCGCGCCGCCCGCCGCTGTGGTTGACCTGGCGGTGACCGGCGAGTCCAACGAAACGGTGGATCTGACCTGGAGCGCTGCCGCCGGCGCTACCCGCTACGATGTCTATCGCAGCCTGGTCAGCGGCGGCGGTTATGAACTGGTGGGCAACACCGCCGGCACGACCTACAGCGACACAGGTCTGCAAAACGCCATCGCCTACTACTATGTTCTCGTCTCGGTGGATGAGGGCAGCGGGTTGGCCAGCGGTTGGTCCAACGAAGCCATGGGTATTCCCCACCATGACCTGTCCTCCGCCTGGTACAACTTGCAATGGCCCCCGCAAATCACGCACACCATCAGCGCCCTGACGCCCACAGAGAACATCTACGGCCAGTTGTGGATTGATGGCTTCACCGGCGGCAGCGGCCCCGCCTCAGGCATTTGGGCTGAAGTGGGCTATGGTCCCCAGGGTTCAGCAGCCACAGGCCCCACCTGGGCCTGGAGCGGCATGAGCTACAACGCGGCTGTGGGTAACAACGATGAATATCTGGGCAACTTGCTGCCCGACTGGTTGGGCGAATACGATTACGTCACCCGCTGGTCCAGCGATGGCGGTCGCACCTGGTACTACTCAGACTTGAGCGGGCCGGGCGACAATGACAATCCAGGCCAGTTGTTCGTTATCCCCAGCGACGACGTGACGCCCCCCGCCGCGCCCCAAAATCTCGTCGTAACCGGAACCACCGCCAGCAGCATCCTGCTTGCCTGGGACCCGAACGGCGAAACCGACCTGGTAGGCTACGAGTTGTACCGCCGCCTGTCAGGTGAGGTGGATTACATCCGCCTGGCTGTGCTGGCGGCGGACGCGGTTGCCTACACGGATGACAATGTGGTCACCGGCAGCACGTATGAGTATTACTTACTGGTTTACGACACCAGCTTTAACCGTTCTGACCCGTCTAACGTGGTGGAAGCGACCGCCGAGACGTTGTATGTTTCCGTGACCTTCCGCGTGGGCGTGCCGGCATACACCCCCGGTACCGTCTACATTGCTGGCGACATTCCCGAATTTGGTCCCTGGAACCCTGGTCTGGCAGCCATGACCGAGACGGCTCCCAACATCTGGGAATACACGTTGGACATTCTGGACGGCACGCAACTGCAATACAAATACACGCGCGGCTCCTGGGAAACCGTAGAATCCTGGGGTTCTATTGTATCTCTGGCGAACCGCAGCACGACGATTGAGTATGGCGCGGACGGCGTGCAGCTCATTGACAACACCGCTACCGATTGGGGCAATGGCAGCGACAGCGACAAGGCTGTCCAATATTGGCGCGACCCGCTTGTCGTCAGCCATGACCCGGCGGCGGATGCCACCAACGTACCTGTGGATACGGAGATTAGCGTCACCTGGAGCCTCAGCATGACCACAGACACCGACTTCGCCGTTACCGGCCCTGAAGGGAGTGTCAGTGGTACGTTTGTCTACGACGCCGACGCCTGGATCGTCACCTTCACCCCCGATGCCGAACTGACACAGATGTCCGTTTACACCGTCACCGTCGCCGGGCAGACGTCGCCGGGCGTCCCTGGCGCGGAATCGGGCGCGCAGCAGGTTCCCGCGCAGTGGTCCTTCACCACCGCCGACGCCCCCACCTCAGTGGAGTTGGTGGGCATTGACGGCGGCGGCCGCGGCGGCGACTGGTGGCTGGGCTGGATAACCGCCATGATTCTGATCATCCTGGTTTCCGTGCTGGGTCTGGTAGAATTGTGGCGGCGCGGTTGGCTCTCCTGGGAATGGCTTAACCGCCGCTTCCGCCGCGCGCCAGCCGGTTAACGGAATCCAACGACCTCAAGGGATCGCTGCCGGCAGGTAGCACAGCCCCCAGGTCACTCATACTTAAACTGAAGGCCTGACGAGCCAGCCACTCGCCAGGCCTTCTTGCTTGTCAAGCCAGACCCTCTACTTTTGTCGCCCGCCCTGGTCACGAATCCCCTTGCCAGCGAAGGGGTAATGGTGGGCGAGGAGCGCGCTTGGACATTGAGAAAATAATCGGGTAATCCCACCACCCTTGCCGGGGAAGGGTTAATGTTGGGCGAGGGGCGCGGCGCGCCCCTCGCCCTCTCCGAAAAGCCCCCTTCCCCCCAGGGG
>CAZDSN010000615.1:0-3073 GCA_964507675.1 uncultured Ardenticatenaceae bacterium
CATGTGTCCGGTGGGGTGGCGAAAGGCCTCAAATTGACCGTATTGAATGGCGCCAGGTTGGGAAACAGCAGTTCCCACAGTAATGCGATTCATATTATGGTTTCGGTTCCACCTCGTGACACGCCACCCAATGCCCTGGCTGCGCCTGACGCCAGACAGGAGTAGTGGTGCGGCAGTGAGGTTGGGCAATCGGGCAGCGCGTGTGGAAGCGGCAGCCGCCCGGCGGGTTGATAGGGCTGGGCACCTCGCCGCTGAGGATAATGCGCTGCCGCTGCCGCGCCGCTTTGGGATCAGGCACAGGCACAGCGGACAACAGCGCCCTGGTGTACGGGTGCAGCGGGTTTTCATACAATTCATCCCGCTCAGCCATTTCCATCAGCACCCCCAGATACATCACAGCCACGCGGCTGCAAATGTGGCGCACCATGCTCAAATCGTGGGCGATGAACAGGTAAGTCAGACCAAACTGGGCTTGCAAATCCTCCAGCAGATTGACCACCTGGGCTTGAATAGACACGTCCAGCGCCGAAATTGGCTCGTCGCACACCACAAAAGCCGGATTGGAGGCCAGGGCGCGAGCAATGCCAATGCGCTGCCGCTGGCCGCCCGAAAACTCGTGAGGAAAGCGGTTGACATACCGCCCGCTCAGCCCGACAAGTTCCAGCAGTTCCTTGACACGCTCAGCGCGTCCCTGCTCGTCGCGGATAAGGGCGTGTACCCGCAGCGATTCACCCACGATGGCGTTCACCGTCCACCGCGGATTCAGCGAGGCAAACGGGTCCTGAAAAATGATCTGCGCGTTGCGCCGGACGGTCTGCATGGTCTTGCTGTCGGCAGCAGCAATGTCTACGCCATCAATAAGGATTGAACCACTGGTGAGCGGATAGAGTCCCAGCAACGTCCGCGCCACGGTGCTCTTGCCGCAGCCGCTCTCGCCCACCAATCCCAGCGTCTCACCGCGAGCAATGTCAAAGCTGATGCCATCTATCGCTTTGACGTACCCCACCGTGCGCTGGATGATAATACCCTGTTGGATGGGAAAATGTTTTTTCAGGTCGCGAACAGCGACCAGGGGAGGAGTATGACCATTGGCGGCGGTAGATGCAGTCATAAGGCTTCTCCGGTAGACAGGTCTACCCAACAGGCGGCCTGATGGGTGGAGCTAACGGGTCGCAGCGGCGGCGGGTCGCTCCAGCACTTTTCCAGGACGTATTGGCAGCGGGGGGCGAAAGGGCAGCCGCGCGGCTGGACGAGCAGGTTGGGCGGCGCGCCAGGAATGGAAAGCAGGCGGCTGTCGCGGCGGCGATCAACACGGGGCAGGGCAGCCAACAGCGCCAGGGTGTACGGGTGCTGCGCCTGATCGTACAGGCTATCCACGTCGGCTTCTTCTACGATCTTGCCGGCATACATCACAATCACCCTATCCGCCATGCCCGCCACCACGCCCAGATCGTGCGTAATCCAGATCAGGGCCATATTCACCCGCTCCCGCATCCGAATCACCAGGTCCACAATTTGCGCCTGGATCGTCACGTCCAGCGCCGTTGTTGGCTCATCGGCAATCAACAGCGATGGGTCACAGGCCAGCATCATGGCAATCATCACGCGCTGCCGCATCCCACCGGAGAACTGGTGCGGATAACTCCCCAGGCGGCGAGCCGGGTCAGGGATACCCACTAACTCCATCAGCTCGACGGCCCGCCTATCTGCCTCTTCCTGACTTATTTCAAAATGCCGGCGCAGCGCCTCCGTAAGCTGCCGCTGTAATGTCAAAACGGGATTCAGCGACGTCATGGGGTCCTGGAAGATCATGCCAATCTCCC
Organism: uncultured Ardenticatenaceae bacterium; assembly: GCA_964507675.1. Taxonomy (GTDB): domain Bacteria; phylum Chloroflexota; class Anaerolineae; order Promineifilales; family Promineifilaceae; genus JAGVTM01. The sequence goes on from CAZDSN010000615.1 coordinate 1,824, forward strand.
GTCCGCGAATTTCTTCCAGTTCCGCTTCTGGCAGGTGCAGCAAATCGCGCCCCAGATACATCGCCCTGCCGCCGGTGATTTCGCCGGGCGGCGTAGGGATCAGCCCCAGAATAGACATCATGCTGACTGATTTGCCGCAGCCGCTCTCGCCCACCACGGCCACCGCTTCCCCTTTGTGAATTCGATAGGAGATGCCATTCACGGCATGAACCGTACCCTCTGGCGTATGAAACACAACCCGCAAATCTTCCACTGCTAACAGCAGTTCATGATTCGCCCTCATGCTTTTCCTCTTATAGTTCCGCCTGATTACAGCGGACGGCTGCGGGGGTCCAGCGCATCGCGCAGCCCATCCCCCACAAAGTTGATGCTGAGCACGGTCAATAGAATAAGCAGACCGGGGAAAAACCACAGCCAGGGAGCTGTTTCAATATAATTGGTGGCGCCGGTGATCATATTGCCCCAGGTAGCGGTTGGCGGCTGCACGCCCAGGCCCAAAAAACTGATATACGCTTCCGAAATGATGGCCCCGGCCACGCCCAGGGTGGCCGAGACGACAATGGGAGCCACGCTGTTAGGCAAAATATGGCGGAAAATGATCTCCCGATTAGGCGTGCCGATGGCGCGCGCCGCCAGTACAAACTCGTTTTCCTTGAGCGATAAGAACTCGGCGCGCACAATGCGCGCCAGATAGGGCCAGCTTGTCAGGCCAATGATTAAGATAATGACGATGACGCTGCCGCTAAAGGTGCGGCCCAATATCTCCAGGTCGGGAATCTTGCCGCCAAAAAACTTAGCCATCACCAGCAGCAAAAACAACGACGGGATGGTCAGCACCGCTTCGGTAAACCGCATGAACAGGTTATCAATGAATCCGCCATAGTAGCCCGCCACTGCCCCAATGAAAATGCCAATCACCATTTCTACCATGACGGCCATCAACCCGATCAGGAGGGAGATTTGTCCGCCATAAATCGTGCGCGCCAGAATGTCGCGGCCAATGGTGTCTGTGCCAAAAGGGTGCTCGCCCGAAGGAGACAGCAGGCGCAGCCCGGTGTCCGTGTAGTTGGCGTATTGTTCAGAAAGAATGATCGCGCCGCCAAATGAATAAAGGAATAACAGACAAAGAACAATGCCGCCCAAAATAGCCATTTTGTGCCGGCGAAAGCGCAGCCAGGTCATGCGCCCTAACGACAGGGGCGGCGCTTCCAGTTGGTCCGCTGTGGGGCGGTTGATCAGGGGAACGTCAA
>CAZDSN010000616.1:0-3072 GCA_964507675.1 uncultured Ardenticatenaceae bacterium
CCATCAGCCAGAGCCAACCAACTGCCAGCGCCGAACAGCCCACCACCGCGGCTGCCACCCTGCCTCCCCCCGTCATACAGGTTCTGCCCTCCGCTACGCCTACAGAGACGCCCATCCCCACCGATACGCCACCGCCGACAGAAACACCATTGCCCACCGATACCCCTGAACCTACGGTCACGCCCACCAACACGCCTGTCCCCGTCGTGGTTGTCCCGCCACCCACGGCTGTTCCCCCCACTGCCGTGCCACCTACAGCAGTTCCGCCCACGGCGGTTCCCGCAAATACCTTTGGTTTAACTGCTACCCACTTCGGCTTGCAGCCCCGTTCCCAATTTAACCCGGGCGGGCAAATATGGTTTGAATTCAACATCACTAACAGCCTGGGGGCGCCCGTCTCCTTTGGCGCATTGGGCGTTATGCCTAAGAAAGACGGCGCGGACCGGCCTGACTGGTATCAGCACAGTTATGGCGGCAACAACGACACCATCTCCGTAAACGGTTTGAACCACGAGGATCGCATCATTTTGAATGAGCGCGGCAACTACACGCTACGCCTGGTCATCTGCTTTGCCGACTACAATAGCTGCCGCAGCAGCGGCCCCTGGGTTACCCTGTCCCAGGAAATTCCCGTCACCATTAACTAAAAAACGGCGCCCATGAAGACAATTCCCGTAATCCTCTTTGGGGCAGGCGGCGTTGGCCAGGCCTTGCTGCGCCAGATTATAACCAGTCGTGAACGGGTGGCCGCCCGCAATCAATGTCGTTTTGTGGTCGTGGCTATCCTGGACAGCCGCAGTTGGGTATGGGAGCCCGGTGGGCTGGACGATAGCCAGATAGGCGAAGCCATGGCTGCCAGGCAGTCTGCCAGCCGCCACCTGGCCCTGGAAAAAGCCACCGATGCGCAAATGGCGGCGGAAAACGCCCGTCTGCGCAAAGCGCTGGCGCGTGGGGAAATTAAGCCACTGGGCGTAGAACGCCCCGACAACCTGGAGGTGCTGGCAGTGGCAGCAGCAGCCGGGCTGGAAGGCGCTGTTGTGGTGGACGTGACGGCGGCGGCGGGGATGGAACCCACCATCGCCCAGGCATTGCAAATGGGGTATGGCGTGGTCCTGGCAAATAAGAAACCGCTGGCGGGCCCCTGGGAAACGGCGCGTCCATTTTACCATCACCCGTACCTGCGCCACGAATCTACGGTAGGCGGCGGGCAGCCCGTTATCGCCACGCTGCGCTATCTGCTAGACACGAACGATCCGATTTTGCGCATTGAGGGACAGTTGAGCGGCACGCTGGGTTTTATTTGCCAGCGGATGGACGAAGGCATCCCTTTCTCGGCGGCGCTGGCGGCAGCTAAAGGCAAAGGATACACGGAGCCGGACCCGCGCGAGGATTTGGGCGGCCAGGACGTGATGCGCAAGCTGATGATCCTGGGGCGGATGGCTGGCTGGCCGTTGGAAGCAAAGGACATTCTGGTGGAATCCCTGTTTGCGCCGGCGCTGGCTCATCTGTCCGTGCCCGAGTTCATGGCGGCGGCGGTGGCCATGGATGGGTCCATGCGGGATCGGGTGAACGCGGCGGCGGCAGCGGGCGAGGTGCTGCGCTTTGTGGCGGAACTGGCGGACGGGCGGGGCAGCGTCAGCCTGAAACCTGTGCCCGTGGAAAACCCACTGGCAAACTTGAAATACATCAGCTTCCGCACGGAGCGGTATGATGACGAGCCTTTGTTGATTGCCGGCAAAGGCGCAGGCCTGGAGATGACGGCGGCAGGCGTGTTGGGGGACATGATTGATCTGGCGCGCGAGATGAAGTAGCCTCCCCTATGCGGCTGCCCAGGTTCAAGTCGCCCCCCATTCCCCGCGCCGCCGGCGTGACAGACCGCCAGGTCAACCTCAGCCTGAGCGCGCGTTTCTTCGACGAACTGCTCAGCGGGCTGCCCAATGTGCTGATGCCCACCCTCCGGGCGCAGTTGGGGCTTTCTTTCATCCAGATCAGTCTGTTGTCGTTGGTACTTAATTATGTGGCGGCGACTGTTGAGCCTGTCAGTGGCCTGCTGATTGACTTATGGCCGCGGCGGTGGTTGATGGCCTGGGGAGCAGCCGGGATTGGCGTTTCTGTGATCCTGATGGGCACAGCCCCCACCTTTTTGGCGCTGGCTATCGCTTTTGGCATATACGGGCTGGGATCGGGGCCGCTGGCGCACACGGCCGATGTGGTACTGGTGGAAGCGCATCCCGCCGCGCCTGATCGCATTTTTGCCTGGGCTACCATGCTGGACATGGTGGGAGCGCTGCTGGGACCGGCTTTGGTGACGCTGACCTTCTGGCTGCGGCTGCCGTGGCGCTGGCTGGTGGTGGGGTTAGGCGTGTCCAGCCTGGTTTATGCCGCCGCCATCCTGCGCACCCATTTTCCGTCGCCGGCTGCCGCCCCCGACCATGACAACCATCAAGGTTTGCTGACTCGTATTCGCCACAGCGTGCAAACCGTGTTGGCCCATCCCACGGCGCGTTACTGGATGCTCTTTTCGCTGGCGTTTGAACTGTTGGAAACGCCTTTCCATTTCACCACGGTATGGCTGGCTGAACACGTGGGTATGTCTCAGGCGCTGGTAGGGGTGTATCAGGTGGTGGGAATGGGCGTCGGTCTGGTCAGTCTGCTGGCCTTAGATCGCTGGCGACAGCGGGCTTCCATACAGCAGGTGTTGTGGCGGGCGGCCGTTGGCGTGGCGCTGCTATATCCAGCCTGGCTGTTCACGCCAGGCATTTGGCCTCGCTTCCTGTTGGCGATACCATTGACGTTTCTATTCTCCATGTTTTGGCCCATCGTGCGGGCGCAGGCTCTGGCCAGCATGTCGGGACGCGCTGGGGCCGTAACGGCGGTTCTTTCTTTGCTGGGGCTTTTGCCGCTGCCGCTGCTTTTGGGCCTGCTGGCCGACCAGACGACGTTGACGCAGGCTATGTTGGTCGTTTTTGGTGTGGGTATTGCCGGCATCTTCCTCATGATGAGCATTAGAAAGACCGTCCCCTGACGCTGTTAGAGGACAATTAACGATGCGCAAGAACAAGACTCTCCCCT
>CAZDSN010000617.1:0-3056 GCA_964507675.1 uncultured Ardenticatenaceae bacterium
GGGCCGTCAGGCACAACGTCAGGTTGTTAGGGGCCAGATCAAGGGCATTGGCCGGGTCCAGCATCAATCTGCCGCCGGTGGCGATCACCTGGCCGCGCCCCTGGCTCAGCGTCCAGGCGGCCAACGCTTCCCACTGGCGAAACTGCGCCTCGCCGGCCTGGTCAAACATGCCGGCAATGGATTGGCCGGCGCGGGCCACGATCCACTCATCGGTGTCTACAAAGGCCCAGCCCAACTGCTGCGCCAACAAGCGTCCCACCGTCGTTTTGCCTGTGCCCATGAAGCCTGTCAGGATGAGATTTGCGAAGGGGAGGGATTGGGGTCTGTCCATGACTGTTTTGCTTGCCTTTCTCTGGCGGCATGGGATGGCGAGTGCCGCCGGCCATGTCATTTCCTGCTTGCCACGAATGGCACTGCCTCGTACAATGCGCACGTCTATTGTGGTTCGTATCATAGGAATTGTACGAGAAAACCGTGATTATGCCCGCTTTGCCGGCGTTAAACAGATAGTCAAACTGATGGCAATGAACGACTCCCAGGCGACTTTCCCGGCAGACAAACTGCTCATGCTGGCGCGACGATTGCGGCCAGAGTTATCGCTATTGCCGGCAGCCCCCCAACAACAGACGTTCGGCGAAATGATCCCGCTGTTGTTTACAGCGCCGTTGGCTGTGGTCGCCCTGGTCTGGCTGCTGCTGGCTACTGCCTGGCGCGAGCTACCGGTCATGGGCGGCACGCTGCTGCTGCTGGTCGTCGTTGGCGCCCTGTTTGCCCGTTATGCCCCTGTGTTCTGGCTGGATGTGACGGGCGAGGCGCGGCTGAAGCTGATCATTACCTTGTGGCCGCTGGTGGTGTGGGCGACGGCCCTGTCTATGGGGGTGAACGGGTTATGGCTGGCCGTTATCTGGCCGCTGTTCTACTTCCGCTGGTCCCACCGTTATTCGTTGGAACTCCGCTCTCCGCTGACAGTGCGCTCCCATCGTCTGTGGCAGCGTTTGTCTGCGCTGTCGCAAGCGCTGGCCGTGGTGGTGCTGCCTGGCCTGATTGCCCTGACCGCTTACCGCGCCTGGGGGGGACAGACGCCGCTGCCGGGGTGGCGGTTGGGGGAATGGCTGCCGGCATTTTACGCCACCGGTTTAATGGCCTTGCTGCCGGCGCTTAACCTGCTGCCGGTCACTTCCTATTTACGCCATTTTGCCGGCACGGAAGTTGAGCCGGACCTGTGGCGGCGTTTTGTCGGGGGAGCGGTTGCCTTTCTTTTCACAACCTACCTGTTTGCTTTGCCTGGGGCGCGGTTGTACGCTGCTGGCGGCGCATCTGTGTTTCTCTTCTACGTATTGGGGGCATGGCTGGTCACCCTGGCTGCTTATGCGTTGAGCCGGGCCGTGGAACGCCACCGTCAGGAACTGCGTAAGCTCACCCAGCTAGAGCAGTTGGCGCAGGCGCTGCTCAATGCTCCCATAGATGGTCCTAACCTGCCGGCCATCTTGCAGTTATATATGCCGGCCATCCTGGGGCATAGTTGGCTGGAAATCCGCCTGTTTCCGGCAGATGTCCTTTTTCGCCAGCAAGGAGATTGGCCGGACGTGGAGGCAGAGGTCTGGCAAAAGCTGCGAGACAGCCATGCGCCATTCTTGCTGCTGCCCATGGCTGCCCGCGCTGCCGAACGGCGCGAGGCGCTGAACGCTATCTTGGTGCCCATTGTCTCCGCCGGGGATATGGAGCCGCAGCGTATCGGCGGTATTTACCTGGTGATGCATCACCATCTGGGGGCGCCGGCCACCTGGCTGCCTGCTCTCCAATCCGTCGCCGCCCAGCTTGCTTCCACCCTTGATCGCGTTGAAGGTCATCGCCGTATCCTGGATTATCAGGGGCAGTTGTATCAGCAAGAAGTGTACGCCCAATCTTTTAAAGCGGAGGCGTACGCGCAGAAACTGGCCTACCAGCAGGTGGTACACGAGCTAAAGTTGGCCGGCCAGATTCAAGCCAGCTTTTTGCCCCGCTTTGTGCCGGAAGTGGCCGGCTGGCAGATTACGGTTACCCTGGAGCCGGCGCGCGACGCCTCCGGCGACTTCTACGACTTCATTCAACTACCTGATGGGCGATTGGGATTGTTGATGGCGGATGTTGCCGGCAAAGGCATTGGCGCAGCCCTGTACATGGCCATGAGTACGACCCTGATTCGTACCTATGCCCTGGAATATGGGCCAGACCCGGCCCGCGTTCTGGCTGCGGCCAATGCCCGCATCCTGGCTGATACGCACAGCGACTGGTTTGTCACCGTCTTTTACGGTGTGCTGGACCCGCAGACGGGAACCCTTACCTACTGCAACGCCGGGCACAACCCTCCATTTTTGTGGCATGCGGCTGGCGACCAACCCATGCAATCTCTGACGCGCACGGGTCTGCCGTTGGGCTTGTTCGACACGCTGGCCTGGGAACAAAATCAGGTTAACGTGGCTTCGGGCGATGTGCTGGTGCTGTATACGGATGGCGTCACGGAATCGCAAGATGAGGACGAATGCCTGTTTGGCGAGCAGCGGCTGCAGCAGGTGGTGCGAGCCAATCTGGACCGTCCGGCGGAAGTGATTGAGTTTAAGGTTATTATGGCCGTGGAAGATTTCGTGGGCGACGCCCCCCAGTTTGACGACATTGCCTTGATGGTGGTAACCCGTGAGGTTGCGGAGATAACCCGCGCCGCGGCGGATTATCAGGCATGAAACACCTCGAAAAAAAGTAGGACAAACTGCCAGTTTGTCCTGAGTGACAGATTTTCAACCCTCTTCGTGCTGCTATGACTGATATGATTGCACAACTACGTCGTCAGGCGATAACACGTACTCTCTTTCCCCCCACCACTCTGGACGCGGCTGTGTCCACCCTCGGTTTTGTACAGGTAGACCCTATCGCCGCTCCGGCGCGGGCGCAAGACCTGGTGCTGCGCCATCGAGTGGCCGGCTATAAAGCTGGCGACCTGGAACAGACCTATCCTGAGCACAACCTGGAGGAAGATTTTCTGCACGTCTACGGCTATTTGCCGTCCCGGACGTTAGACT
>CAZDSN010000618.1:0-3054 GCA_964507675.1 uncultured Ardenticatenaceae bacterium
CCCCTTTAGGGGACTGCCCCTTGAGGGGGAAGGGGGTTGGGGGATGGGGTTGGGGGTCTGCACTCCCCACCCACCACCGCAGGAACGAAGTTCCTCAGACGAACTTCGTTCCTCAACCTGGCTACGATGGATTGAGGTACGTTTATGATGATTGCCAGTGAGCGTGTAACTGCCAGATCGAGTGTGTACCAGCCAGATTTACTGGCTTTCCGCCAGTTAGCCCAGGGCGTCGCCAACCTGATCCCCGTCTACCGCGAGTTTGCCGCCGATCTGGAGACGCCCGTATCCGTCTACCTCAAACTGATGGACGAGCGCGCCCCTTCCTTCCTACTGGAATCGGTGGAGGGGGGCGAACAGGTGGGGCGGTACTCCTTTGTGGGCGTCAATCCGCGCGGCATGATTTCGCTGCAAGGGCGCACCGTGACCCTGGCGCAAGGGAACGAGGTGACCAGCCGCGAACTGGTGACAGGCGAGGATGTGCTGCACGTGTTGCAAGCGGAGATTGAGCGGTTTACGCCGGCATCTGTCCCCGGCCTGCCCCGCTTCATTGGCGGCGGCGTCGGCTATCTGGGGTATGACGTGGTGCGCTTTTTTGAGAAACTGCCGGCAACCGCCCGCCGCGCCGTAGACGCCCCCGACGCCATCTTTCTGCTGGCCGACACCCTGGTCGTCTTTGACCACGCCCGCCATCGCCTGCTCATCCTGGCCAACGCCCACGTTGGCTCCGACCTGGAATTGAGCTACATGGAGGCCATTGAGCGGATTGAGCGCGTCAGCGAAAAGCTGCTGCGCCCCCTGCCGGCATCTCCCCGCCGTTGGGGCGCGCGCCAGTATGACGACCAGCCGCTGCAATCTAACATGGCGCAGGCTGACTATGAAGCCATTGTGGAACAGGCAAAAGAACACATCCGCGCCGGCGACATTTTCCAGGTGGTGCTCAGCCAGCGGTTAACGCGGCGCACCAGCGCCCACCCGTTCGCCATTTACCGCGCTCTGCGCATGCTCAACCCGTCCCCGTATATGTTTTACTTTGACTTTGGCCCGCATGACATGCAGGTCATTGGCTCCTCGCCGGAAATGCACGTGCGCCTGGAGGATGGCGCAGCCAGCGTGCGCCCCATTGCCGGCACGCGCTGGCGCGGCCAAACCGAGAGCGAAGACGCCCGCCTGGCGGCGGAACTGCTGGCGGACGAAAAAGAGCGGGCTGAACACGTCATGCTGGTAGACCTGGGGCGTAACGACCTGGGGCGGGTCAGCGAATACGGCTCCGTGCGCGTCAAAGAGCTGATGCTGGTGGAACGGTACAGCCACGTCATGCACATTGTCAGTCACGTCGAGGGGCGGCTCAAAGCGGGCTTGAATGCGTATGATTTGATGCGAGCCACCTTTCCTGCCGGCACGGTCAGCGGCGCGCCTAAAGTGCGCGCCATGGAAATTATCGAAGCGTTAGAAGGCGAGCGGCGCGGTCTCTATGCCGGCGCTGTCGGCTACTTTGGCTACGATGGCAGTATGGACACCTGTATCGCCATTCGCACCATGGTCATGCAAAGGGATACCGTCTTTATCCAGGCGGGCGCGGGCATTGTGGCTGACAGCGACCCGGCCCGTGAACATCAGGAATGTCTAAACAAAGCCCGCGCCCTGGCAGTCGCCATTGAGCGGGCTGAGAGCGGTTTACTATAAGGCCTGATGGGACATTGAGATAATAAATAATCGGGTAATCGTCCACCTGTCACGGAAGGAGGATGGGGGTCTACGCCCTTCCTGCCCGATTATTATCTTAAACCTCAAGCAGGTCTCTTGAGAACAAGTGAGAGACTATTCATGACCACAACAAACAGAAAAGTCGTCTTTAGCGGTATCCAACCCACCGGGAATATCCATTTAGGCAACTACCTGGGCGCGGTGCGTAACTGGGTGCGGCAGCAGGCGGAAAAGGTCAACTTCTTCTGCGTCGTAGACTTGCACAGCCTGACCGTGCCCCAGGACCCGCCAGAACTGCGCTTCCAGACCCGTTCCCTGGCAGCCATGCTGCTGGCTGCCGGCATTGACCCCGACAAAAGCACCCTCTTTGTGCAAAGCCACGTTACCGCCCACGCCGAAGCCTGCTGGCTGCTCAACTGCGTCACGCCCCTGGGCTGGCTGCAGCGCATGACCCAATACAAAGACAAATCCGCCCGCCAGGAAAGCGTCCTCACCGGCTTGCTGGACTACCCCGTGCTCATGGCCGGCGACATTTTGCTCTACGACGCCCACGAAGTGCCCGTTGGCGACGACCAGAAGCAGCACGTAGAACTGGCGCGGGACATCGCCCAACGCTTCAACAGCCTGTACGAGCAGGAGTTCTTCGTTATCCCTGAACCGAAAATCCCCGAAGTGGGCGCGCGCGTGATGGGGCTGGACGACCCCACCATGAAGATGTCCAAGAGCTACGCCTACGTGCGCGGTCATGCCGTGCGCCTGCTGGACGAACCAGACGAAATTGTGCGTTCCCTCAAGCGGGCAGTCACCGATTCGGGCAAAGAGATTGCCTTTTCCGATGATCCCCAAAAAGCGGGCGTGAACAACCTGCTGGGCATCTATAAAGCCATCACCGAAAAGAGCGAAGCCGAAGTCCTGGCGGATTTTGCTCAGGCGCGCGGCTATGGGGATTTGAAAAAGCAGGTGGCGGAAGTGGTTGTGACCGCCCTGGCCCCCATCCAGCGGCGGTATCATGAACTGATGCGCGACCCGGCGGAACTGGATCGCCTGCTCCACCGCGGCGCAGAGCAGGCGCGCGCCGTCTCTACCCCCAAACTGGACGAGATGAAGCGTATCATGGGACTGGTGCTGCCGGCATAGCTAGACGTCATTCTAGCAGCCTGTCAGAGAACCTTGAAAATAGAAGGCTGATGACGCAGAAAGGCGCAGATTTTCGTTGATTCTCTCGTGGTCAATCAGCGTCACATCAGCGTCATCTGCGTGCTATCGCCATCTCTTCCGACAGCTTGCTAGACGTAGCAATCTCATGTCATGTCATATCCGCGCCAACGCAGCAGCGCGGCTGCATGCGCC